>CAYXSK010000001.1:0-23416 GCA_964466325.1 uncultured Candidatus Saccharibacteria bacterium
TTGAAGGAGACAATTCTTATCTTAGTGAATTTGTCACAGTTCATAATTGCATGACTCCATGGTTTGCTATTTTTGGTTCAAAGTCAGGATTTAACTCAATTGAAGAATGCTTCGAAGATTTTTCAAAGTATATTTATGCAATGGAAACCGGTTTGAGTGCGGACCCTAAAATGGTTTGGCGAATTCCGGATGGCCGGAATGTGGCTTTAATTAGTAATTCAGATGCTCATTCGGCGCAGAAAATCGGCCGGGAAGCTAACGTTTTTGATACCGAAATTAGTTATCCGGCAATCTTTGAAGCAATAAAAACAAAAAATCCGCAGAAATTCTTATACACTATTGAGTTTTTCCCACAAGAAGGAAAATATCATTATGATGGCCACCGGATGTGTGGAATTTCTTTATCGCCTGCGGAATCTAAAAGATATAACAATATCTGTCCAAATTGTGGAAAACCCTTAACTATCGGCGTTTTAAATCGAGTTGATTCTCTAGCTGATAGACCAGAAGGTTTTAAACCAGAAAATGCCATTCCTTTCAAAAGTTTGGTTCCCTTAGCTGAAATAATTGCCGATGCCTTAGGCGTAATGGAAAGCACAAAGCAGGTTGAGGCAGAATACTGGAATTTGATTAAAATTTTTGGAAATGAGTTTAAAGTTTTACTTGATACTTCTCAGTCAGAATTAGAGGTAGCCACTTTGCCAGAAATTGCCGAAGGCATAATTCGGGTCAGAGAAGGAAAAGTCTTTATTGAGCCGGGCTATGATGGCGTTTATGGAAAAATCAGAATTTTCTCCAAAGGCGAACAAAAAATGGTCTCCCGCCAAAAAACCTTATTTTGATATGACAATTGGTATTCCCCAAGCTTTAATTTATTGGAAAAGACCTTATTTCTGGGAAACCTTTTTTAAAACGCTTGGTTTTAAGGTTTTGCTTTCTCCTTCAACTAATAAAGAAATTGTTGAAATGGGGGTGAAAGTGGCTGATCCTGAAACCTGTTTTTCAAATAAGGTTTACTGGGGTCATCTTTTGTGGCTTGATGAAAAATGCGATTTGATTTTTGTTCCGAGGTTAAAAGCTAACGAAGAAAAACTAGAATATTGTCCCAAATTTTTTGGATTACCAGATTTAGCCAAAATTTTAGTAAAAACACCTATTTTAACTGAAACTTTTGATGAAAGGAAAGAAAAATTTGAAAAAACTCTTGAAAAATTAGGAAAAAAATTGAAAAAAAATGGTAAAGAAATAAAAAGAGCAGCCGAAGCTGCGTTTTTAAAGGAAAGGGGACTGAGAGAAGAAGAAAGACAAGGTTTTTTTAAAAAAATTCAATCTAAGAAACCAAAAATTATTTTAGTTTCCCACCCCTACAATTTATATGATGATTATGTTAATTTAAGAATGAAAGAAAAATTGGAGAAATTGGGCGCAGAGCCAATATTCATTGACGAAATCCCAATCAGCATAAATCAGTCTAATCAGCATAAATCAGCGTCTAATATAAAGTTTCATTGGGAGTTTGGCAAAGAAATAATGGAGAAGATTTCTCAAGTTTTGAATTACGATATTACTGGAGCAATTGAGATTTCCTCCTTTGCTTGTGGCTGCGATGCGGTAATAAAAGAATTTGTCGAAAAAGAATTTAAACAAAATAAAATTCCCTTTTTATATCTAATGATTGATGAACAAACTGGCGAAGCCGGAATTCAAACCCGGTTAGAAGCCTTTATGGATACTATATGAAAAAACCAATTATTACCTTTGCTAGATGGGGGAATTATACCATTGCTTTTAAGACCCTTTTTGAACAGTTGGGTTTAGAAGTTATTCCTCCAGAAAAAACAAATTCTCAAACAATCGCCGAGGGAGCAAAAATTGCTCCAGAAATGTATTGCTTTCCAATGAAGGTAACCTTGGGTAATTATTTACCCGCTTTAAAAAAGGGAGCGAATACCATTTTTATGGTTCAAAATGTTGGAGGATCTTGTCGTCAAAGATATTATGGAGTAATTCAAGAAAAAGTTTTAAAAGAGGCAGGCCACGATATTAATTTTTTAGATTTCCGAGCTGCTCCAAAAGATATTTATTCTGCAATAAAGAAAATTTCCAATGCTTCTTTTTTGCAGATAGTAAAGGCAGCCAGATTCTTCTTCAAGAAATTAAGATTGATTGAAAAGATTGAAAAAATGGCCCAATATTATCGGCCGAGGGAAATTGAAAAGGGGATGACTGATAAAATCTTAACTGAGAGTTTTTCAAAACTCGAAGAGTTAAAAAAAGAAAAAGATTTCCCGAAGCTAAAAAGAGAAATTTTGAAAAAACTCTCTGAAATTAAGATTGAAAAAAACAAAGATATGCCCAAAGTTGCTTTGGTTGGTGAAATTTATACGGTTTGCGATCCGACAATAAACTTTGAAGTCGAAAGCAAATTAGGAAGAGAGGGAATCGAGGTTCACCGGGAAATGGATATCACCTATCATCTAAAGAAATTGATTTTTCCCTGGAAAGATTGGATAATCCAAAGAAAAATAAATCCTTATTTAAAATCAACTGTCGGTGGCCACGGAAGAGACGCCATTTACGAAATGCTCCACTATATAAAAGAAGATTTCGATGGAATAATTCATCTTCTTCCAATGTCATGTATGCCCGAGATTACGGTTCGGCCAATTTTGGAAAAAATTCATCAAGAATCGGGAATTCCTTTTTTATCTCTGTCCTTAGATGAACAAACCGCTGAAGCTGGGATCGACACTCGGCTCGAAGCTTTTATTGATGTAGTCAGAAATCATCATAAAAAGAAAAAACTATGAAAACTTATTTAGGCATTGATGTTGGCTCACTGACTTGCAAATTTGTTCTGATTAATGAAAAAAATGAAATAATATTTTCTAGTTATTTTCGAACTGAAGGAAATCCAATTGGGGCTATTCAAAAAGGCTTAAAAGAATTAAAAAAGGAAGTTGAGAAATGTAATCCCGGGGTTGAAATTGTCGGCGTAGGAACAACTGGATCAGCCAGGTATTTAGCCGGAGTAATTACCGGAGCTGATTTAATCAAGAATGAAATTACTGCCCATGCCAAAGGAGTTTTTTGTTTTATTCCCGATGCCAGAACAGTAATTGAAATTGGTGGTCAAGATTCGAAAATTATTATCTTAGAAAACGGAGTGGCAGTTGATTTTGCGATGCAAACTGTTTGTTTAAAAGGAAATACAAAAATAACTACTAATCCAAGTTATCTCCAGAAACCTATTCAAGAATTAAAAATTAGTGAGAAAGTCTTAACTCATAAAGGAGAATTTAAAGAAGTAGAAGAGCTATTTGAAAGAGATTATCAAGGCGAAATGATAAAAATAGAGACATCGAATTTGAAAAAGTTAGAAATTACTCCTGAGCATCCTATTTTAGGAATAAAAAGAGAGAATATTAAATGTTATCAAAGTTATTCAAGAAAAAATATTGCCATTTGTAAACCTCCAGAAGAAAGAACTTGTAAAAAGCAGTGTTTAAAATGGAAAAACTTTTCTTGGGAGCCAAGATTTATTTTAGCCAAAGATTTTAAAAAAGGTGATTTTATTGCTACTCCTTTACCTAATGAAATTAATAATTCTTCCTCAATCGATTATTCAGTGGTTAAAACAAAATCTTGGATAAGAACCCCTTTTAATTTTAAAAAAATAAATAAGTTTATTTTTAACCCGAACCTTTTGAGATTTTTAGGATATTATCTGGCTGAAGGAAATATTTCCTATTGCTCAGCTCGGTGGAATAAAAAAGTAAAATATCCTGCTGGAGTTGCATTTGTATTTAATATTAACGAAGAAAAATATTTAAGAGAGATTAGGCGAATTATTTCTCAAAATTTCAGTGAGCTTAATGTTAGAGTTACTAAAAAACCCGAGCTTCATTCTTTAATAATTGAGATAAGAAGCAGAAGTTTAGCTGAGTTCATGAAATATTTATGTGGAGCAGGGGTGGATAAAAAAAAGTTAAGCAGTGAATTAGTAAATTTAGAGCCGTCACTCCAAAAAGAAATTTTAAAAGGTTTTTTCCGAGGTGACGGGCAATTACGCAAGAGATTAAAAAATACTCCGGGTTCAGACAAAACAGGAAATAGATACGTTGCCTCAACTGTTTCTGAACCTCTGGCTTATCAATTATACTGGTTATTATTGAGAAATAAAATTAAATGTACTATAAGAAAATCTTATTCGAAAACTAAAGGCGGAAAATTTATTTATTTTATTTCTATCCATGGAAAAGAACTAAACAAATTAGAGGATAAATCATTAGTTAATCCTCAAAAACAGGGTTATAAATCTTTTATTCATTCTAATTGGTTATTTGATCCGATCAAAAAAATAAAAAAATATAATTTTAACGGAAAAGTTTATAATTTAAAAGTAAAAGAAGATAATTCTTATGTAGCAAATCTTTCAGCGGTTCATAATTGTGCAGCAGGAACCGGAAGTTTTTTGGATGCACAATCTTTTAGACTTGGGATTCCGATCGAAAAATTTGGAGAGCTTTCTTTAAAATCTAAGAAGCCGACTGTTGTGGCTAGCCGCTGCACGATTTTCGCCGAATCAGATATGATTCACAAACAACAAATAGGCCATCTGACAGAAGATATTGTGGCTGGGCTTTGTCAGGGGTTAGCTAGGAATTTCTTGAGCAATGTTGCCAGAGGGAAAAATATAAAGCCACCAATTATTTTTTTAGGAGGAGTTTCGGAAAATGTTGGAATGAGAAAAGCATTTGAAGAGGCCTTGGGCCAAAAAATCATTATTCCTCCTTATAATACGGTAATGGGAGCATTTGGAGCAGCCCTTTTAGTAAAAGAAAATCCGCCAGGAAAAACAAAATTTTTAGGATTTGAAATTTCAGATAAAGATATCAAATGTACATCTTTTCAATGCCAGGGTTGTCCCAATCACTGCGAAGTGATTGAAGCAAGAATGGAGGGGAAGGTGATGGCTCGTTGGGGAGACCGTTGCGGCAAGTGGTCAAATTTAAATGTAAATAGTATTTAATATGATAGAGGAGTATCAGTTCGGCTCAATTACTATTGATGGAAAAACCTACGATCACGATGTTGAGGTTCGCTGGACCAGCGAGATTTTAAAATGGTGGAGAGAAGAATCCCATGTTATTGACGTTGAAGATGTAAAAAGAGCGGTTGAGCAGAATCCCGAGACAATTGTCATTGGGACTGGTGAAAGCGGAATAGCTAGGGTAACGGAAGAAGCCAAAAAATTCATTCAAGAAAAAGGAATTAAATTAGTTATCGACAAAACCGAAGAAGCAACCAAAACCTTTAATGTTATTAATGAAGAATCTGTATTAGAGGAAGGGAAACAAAACAAAGTAATCGGTCTTTTCCACCTCACTTGTTAAATGTATCCTAGTTATTTGAATCTTTCAAAAAAGGAAATTGATTTTAGGATTGAAAAGCTTTTTAAAATTTTGGAAAATTGCGAAATTTGCCCGAGGAGATGCTGGGTTAATCGGTTGAAAGGAGAAATGGGGTTTTGTAAATTAGGAAGGTTACCAATGGTATCTGCCTACCATCCTCACTTTGGTGAAGAAGGTGTGTTAGTAGGAACGAGAGGATCAGGTACCGTTTTTCTATGCTCATGTAATTTAGCCTGCGTTTATTGTCAGAATTATGAGATTTCTCAACTAAGAATTGGCAAGGAGATTTCTTTCGAGAAATTGGCAGGAATAATGATAGAACTTCAAAACATGGGTTGCCATAATATCAATTTAGTTAGCCCCACTTCTCATGTTCCGGCAATTGTGAAATCGTTATCTATTGCAATAGAACAAGGTCTAAAAATTCCTCTTGTTTACAACACCAATGCCTATGATTCTGTTAAGACACTGAAATTATTAGACGGAACCGTCGATATCTATATGCCCGATGCAAAATATTCCGATGATAAAATTGCCTTAAGATATTCCAATGCCCCGAATTATTTTGAGATAATGAAAAAATCGATAAAGGAAATGCATCGGCAAGTTGGCGACCTGGTCATTAATGAAAAAGGAGTAGCGGTTAAAGGCTTATTAGTAAGACATTTAGTTTTACCAAATAATTTGACTGGGACAGAAAAAATCGTTGATTTTTTCGCTAAAGAAATTTCCAAAGATACTTTTCTTAATGTAATGGAACAGTATTTTCCCTATTTTCGTGCTAGAGAATTTCCTGAACTCAATCGCCCAATTACCAAAAAAGAATATCAAGAAGCAATCGAACTCGCTAAAAAAGCCGGTCTAAAACGACTCTATCTTCATTAATAAATGAAATACAAAATTTTTGATAAAGAAATTACAGGACCCTTTACCATTCCGGCAGGAATAGTAACTACCGAAGCATCGGCCGTTGAGAAAATTGCTAATGAAATTCCAGAGATAGGAATTCTAACCACAAAAAGTATTGGGCCAGAACCCAGAGAAGGATATAGAGAGCCTGTCATTGCGCAAGTCGCCCCTCTTTCTTTCATTAATGCGGTTGGTCTATCTAATCCAGGAGCCAAAGAGTTTAAAAAGAGAATTTCAAAAATAAAGATAGGAGCCAATAAATTTTTACTTATTTCAATTTTTGGAAGTAATGAGGAAGAATTTAGAGAGGTAGCCGAAACTTTAATAGATTTTGCCGATGGTTTTGAATTAAATATTTCTTGCCCTCATTCTGGAAAATATGGCCAAACGGTTGGCAGGGATACAGCGATTTTAGAAAAAATAGTAAAAAATATCAGTTCTCTCGGGAAACCAGTATTTGTGAAAGTTTCTCCAAATTTAAATGTGAAAGAAACAGTAAAAGCAGTGCTAAAAGGCGGAGCATCGGGTATAACTGCCATAAATACCAGAGGACCAGAATTGTATTTATATAATGGCTACCCCGTTCTTTCAAATAAAGTTGGGGGGATATCCGGAAAGGCAATTTTAGAATTAGGAATATCTACGGTGAAACAAATAAGAGAGTTAACTGATTTACCAATGATTGCCTGCGGCGGTATTTCAACTGCCAGAGAGGCGAGGGCTTATCAGGAAGCAGGAGCCAATTTTTTTGGTATCGGTTCAGCCCTATCCGGGATGGACACGGAGGAAATAAAACAATATTTTCATGCGTTATTTATTGATTTTGAAAAAGGGACAAACGAGGCCGCCAGCTTTTTAAAAGAGAAACTAAATACGGAATATCAAAAATACACAGTAAAGGAAAATGGATTTTTAGCCGAAGATTTGTTTCTTTTGAGACTGGATAGGGAAATAGAAGCAAAACCAGGACAGTTTGTTTTTGCCTGGCTCCCTGAAAAAGGAGAGAAGCCCTTTTCAGTATGCGACGATAGCCCTTTAACTTTATTAATAGGAAAAAAAGGTTATTTTACTGGTGAATTAGCGAAATTAAAGGAAGGCGATAATCTTTGTATTCGGGGACCTTATGGGAACTCACCGAAAATTGATGAAAAAATCTTGTTAGCAGGCGGTGGCACAGGAATCGCCGCGCTTTACCTTTTTGCCAAAAGATATAAAAATGTAATTTCCTTATTGGGAGCTAAAGATAAAAATCATTTGGTTTACGTAGAAGAATTTAAAAAGTTATCTCAAGAAACCTTTTTAATTACCGAAAGCGGCGAAACGGAATATAAAGGGCTAGTGACTGATATTCTTCCTGAAATTATCAAAAAAGCAAAGCCCGAATATTGTCTAAACTGTGGTCCGGAGCCAATGGTTAAAAAGGCAATTGAAATAGAGATGAAATTTGTAGACCCTGAGAAAATTTACTCCTCGATAGAATTTTTAACTAAATGCGGAATAGGTTTATGTGGTTCTTGCGCCACCTCAAAGGGATATAGAAGTTGCGTCGATGGAACTTTTTTAAAACCCGATCAAACTCAATAATGGCTTTCCAACTCCTTTTTAAATTCTTTGAGAATATCTTTTTCTTTACCCCTGTAAATAATTTTTCCATCCCTCATAATTAAAGCCAAATTATTTCCAGCCCCCACTATTGCCAAATCTGCCTCCCTCCCTTCTCCTAAGCCATTAACTGGACAACCCATTATAGCAACCGTTAATGGTTTTTTAATTTCCTGAGTTAAATTCTCAACTTTTCTGGTCAATCCTAAAACATCAATTTCAGATCTGGCGCAAGTGGGACAACTTATAATTTTTACTCCTCTTTCTCTTAGGCCCAAACTTTTCAAAATTTCCCATCCGACTTTTACTTCTTCAACTGGGTCGGCACTCAAGGAAATTCTAATAGTGTCTCCAATTCCTTTTAGCAAAAGATACCCAATTCCCATGGCTGATTTAATAGTTCCAGAAAATTCTGTTCCAGCTTCGGTTATTCCTAAATGAAGAGGATAATCAACTTTTTTCGCCAACATTTCATAGGCTTTTACTGTCCTTAAAACATCAGGAGCTTTTAGAGAGATTACCAAATTATAAAATTCTAGTTTTTCCATTAATTTAATATTCCTTACAGCAGATTTGACCATCATTTCAGCCGTCACTCTTTTTTCTGGACCCAAGATATCCTTCTCTATTGAGCCGCTATTTATCCCGATTCTAATTGGAATTTTTTTCTTTTTAGCTGCTTTTACTATTTCTTTTAATCTATCTTTCGGAAAATTACCGGGGTTAATTCTTAGCTTATCTACGCCCTGATTTATTGCTTCTAAAGCCAAATCTGCTGAAAAATGAATGTCAGCTACTAAGGGAATATTAATTCTCTTTTTAATCTCTCTCAGGCCGCTTACCGATTTTAAATCAGGCACTCCTACTCTTATTATTTCACAACCAGCTTTTTCCAATTCTTTTATTTGTTTGGCAGTCCTTTCGATATCTGAGGTAGGAGTATTAGTCATCGATTGAACCAAAATGGGAAAATTTCCCCCAATTTTCTGACTGCCGATTTTTATTATTTTACTTTTTCTTCTAGCCATTCTTTTATTTTCTTAATCTCCCAATCTGGCGCCGATGTGCCAGAAGTTACCATTAAAGTAGAGAGATCTTTAAAATTTATTTTTTTAAATTCTCCTAAAGAATTTACCAACCAGACTGGTTTTTTAGAATGTTGGGCGATTTTTATCAAACGGAGAGTATTTGCTGAAGACTTTGAACCAATGACCAAAATTCCCTCAACCTTCCTTAAAGTTACTCTCAATTCTTTTTGGCGATTTGATACCTCGGGGCAGAGAGTGTTTAACCATTTTAGCTCTTTTGACTTCTGCTTTAAAACTCCTAAAATCATCTTTACCTTATTGCTATCCTGGGTAGTTTGAGCCACTACCCCTAATCTTTTAAATTTTTTTAGTTTTTTAGCCTCCAATTTATCTTCAACTATAATCCCTTTATCTTTAATGTGTCCCCTTATTCCTTTTACTTCAGGATGCCCCCTATCTCCAATAATGATTACTTTATATCCAGCCCGAGAAAGATTTTGGGCTGCCTTTTGAGCTCTTTTGACTAAGGGGCAGGTAGCGTCTCTGATTATTATTGATGCTTTTTTTCTAATTTTCTTTAGGTCGAGAATTTCTCCATGAGCTCTGAGAATTAACGTCCCAGATTTAATCTCTTTTAAATTGGTGATAATTTTCCCTCCTTTCTTTTTTAATTCTTCCACTACTTTCTCATTGTGTACCAATGGGCCTAAAAATTGAATTGGCTTTGGGTCTTCCTTTAATGACTTTTCTGAAATTTCTATTGCTCTTTTTACCCCTGAACAAAAGCCAATGTGTTTTGCAAAAATAATCTTCATTTATCGAGCTTCCGAAGGAAGCAAAGATGGAGATGAAGCTTTAGCTTCATCGACTCAGTAGATTTTCTACAAACTTTAAATCTTCAGAATAAGTTACTTTTATGTTTCTGGAACCAGCTGGGACAATTTTAGGTTTTATTCCCAATCTTTCAACTAAAGAAACATCATCTGTTCCATAAAATTTTTCCCGACGAGCTTTCTCAAAAGCCCTTTTGGCTAATTTATATTCAATAACTTGAGGAGTTTGAGCCAAAAAAATCTTTTTTCTATCGATAGTTCTAGTTACAATTCCATTTTTGTTTACTTCTTTTATTGTGTCTTTTGCGGACTGTCCAACCAATGCTGCCCTAAATTTTTTAGCTGCTCGAATTACATTTGTAATTTCATCTTGAGAAACAAGGGGATTTGCACCATTATGAAATAAAATTAAATCTCCAGATTTGACTCCTAATTTTTCAGCTGCTTTTAATCCATTAAAGGCCGAATCTTGACGCTCTTTCCCGCCTTTTACTATCAATTTAATTTTTTTAAGCCTATATTTTTTAATCAAAATAAAAAATTTCTTAGAATCCCATTCCCTTGCTACTAAAATTATTCCACCAACCAGGGGATGTTTTTCAAAAGCTTTGATTGTATAAAAAATCAGGGGTTTCTTTCCAATCCGATAAAAAATTTTATTAATCCCTTCCATTCTTTCACTATCTCCAGCAGCTAAAATAATAGTAAAATTCATATTTTTGTAATTTTTAATGCCGTTTTTTGAGGACGACAGATAAAAATATCTCCATTAAATTTGGGATAGTTTTCAGCAACTTTTTTGGCTAATTTATAACTATTTATTTTGCAAAACATCGTTGGACCCGAACCAGAAAGTTTAGCCTCTAATTTAAATTTGGCAAAGTATTTCTCTATTTCTTTTACTCCTGGACAAAGCTCCCGATTTATTTCTAAAAAACTTTTCCCAGTTTTATCATAAAGTTCATACATTTTTTTGGTTTCAATTCTTTTGTGAGGGCGAAAGAGAACAAAAAATTTTGGTGACTTTTGTTTAATCGGAGAGACTCGCTCCCCGATTCCCTCAATTTTGCATGTCCCGCCATAAAAGAAAAAGGGGATGTCAGCACCAATCTTCACGCCAATTTTAACCAGGTCATCTTTAGATAACCCTAAATTATAAAGTAAATTTAGACCCTGTAAAGTAGCGGCGGCGTCAACACTTCCTCCACCAAGCCCGGCGGCAATTGGAATAGTTTTTTGTAGATGAATCTGGCAAGGTAATTTTTTATTTAAAGTTTTTTCTAAAATTCGTTTAGCTTTAAAAATAATATTTTGGGATTCAGGACAAATAATAGCTCCAGTAAAATTATCCTTTTTTGACTTCTCAATCAATAAAAAATCAGAAAGATCAATCGATTGAAAGATGCTTTTAATTAAATGATAGCCGTCAAACCTCTTTCCTAAAATTTTTAAATCAAGATTTAGTTTGGCATTGGCTTGAATTAAGATGGTTGCCATATAATTAGATTGCCCTTTATTTCAAATTTTCCATCAATAAATTTTTCAATTACCCAGATATTTGTTTTACAGTGATTTGTGATTTCGGAAACTGAAACCCGAGACTTTTTTCCAGCTAAAGCCATAAAAACTAAGATTTGATCGGCCAGGTGCCTATCTAAGCAAGCGCCAGATTTTTGCTCTTTTAATAATTCTAAAGCTGCTTCTTTGCCAACGTCTTCGGCTCGCTTTCCTAATTTCCCTAAATTATCAACTCCAATTGTGGTGTTCTCGAACTCGGCGACTAAACAAATTTGGCTTCCCGGACAGCGGGTGTCATAATATTCAACTTTTTCTTCGGTTGGTAATTTCAATTTTCCCAGGATTTCTCTTACCCCAGCAATTTGTCTTTCAGCTACCTTTTTAATTTTCAATGCATTTGAGGCTCCAGAAATTACTAAAATCTTTTTTAATTCCCCTCTTTCAGTTAAATTAATTGGTTTCAATTTTGATGGAAAAACTTTTACCTCCACTCTCGCTCCGCCTTCTGGATAATAACCCCGTTTTATAACATTAACCTCATCAGGACGAGAAGTGTTCTTGTCCTCTCTCATTTTTCCTAAAACTTTCAAAAAAACATGTTGAAAATAATCAATTGTTGGACTAAAAAAGGTATCTGTCGCTCCACCATCAAAAACGATTTTCACTGGTTCCGGTCCCAATAAAGCCGGCGGAATTAAAGTTTGCAAAACTAAAGTAATACTTCCAGCCGTTCCAATTTTTACATTGATTGAGGTCCGACCTCGATCAATTTCGCCGGGGTAGAATTTTATTTCCTCTGAACCAAGAAAATCTCCTTCTAAGCGGCCGTTACAAAGTTGAGCCAGGGCTTGAATCCCTAGAAGATGCTGGGGCATCAGGCCTGGCTTTTCCCTACCGCGCCTTATATTAAAGACGCGGCAGGATTTTTTAGTCACTGCCGCCAAAGCCACCGCTGTCCTCATCAGCTGCCCACCGCCCTCTAAAGTTGCACCATCGAGCTCGATCATGCTTTGGAAATAGTTTCTAAAATTAAATCAGTTAGGTCAATATTTGATTCTTTTCTATTTATTGTATTTGTTAAATAAAGTTTTGAATATTTTTTCTTGATTTTTCTAACGCCAGAAGGTATCAGTCCGTGGGTAATTAGGGCAATAATTTTCTTTACTCCAGATTTTTTAGCAATTTCTCGAAACTTCACAAGGGTGCCACCAGTTTCAATCAAATCATCGACCACGGCTACGACTTTTCCTTTTAGATTTAAATTCGGAGAAAACATTTTTACATTAAAAGAATTTAATCTTTTCTTTTTGAGGCTTGAAATTTTGGTTCGTCTTTGGCCTCCTTTATCTGGTGATAAAAACAAAATATTCCCAGCAAAATCATCTTTAACTTTTTTGATTAAAAGGGGTACTGCCGAGATTGAAACTATTGGATATTTTTTGACCCATTTTCTTCCGCCAAAATGAGGGTCGATAATGTAAATTTTTTTAACTTTATAATAATTTATTAGTTTTTCAACTAAGTTTTCAGCAACATTGGTTTCACCTTTTTCAAAAACTTTATCTTGCATTCCGTAAGGGAAATAAGTAAAAAACATTTCAGGCTTCACATTATTATCCCTCAAAATTTGTAAAATTAATTCCAACTCCATTAACCCTTCATTTGGCTTTGGCGCTCCAGAATGTAGAACAATAACTTTTTTATCCTTTAACTTCTTAGCTTTTGATATTTTCATGTAAATCTCTCCGTCCGGAAAATATCTTTTTCCATCCCTGCCAAAATCAGGAAAAACAATTTCAAAATTGTCAGCTTTCTTTAAAATGTTTCTTGTCAAATGTTCAACCCAGGAAGTTAGAATAAGATAAGTTTTCATATAATTAAGCGTCTAATTTATTTTAGTTTAAAAACTTTACAAAATCAAAAACCGAGCCCCGCCCCCACGTGGGGCGGGGCGAAGGTGAAGATGAAAGTTTGTCTTTCATCGCCTAATATTGTAAAATTTATATTATGGAAGTGATTCCGGCCATTGATATAATTTCGGGGAAATGCGTTAGATTAACTAAGGGTAATTTTAAAACAAAAAAAGTTTATAGTTCAAATCCCTTAAAGATAGCTCAAATTTTTCAAAAAGTAGGAATAAAAAGATTACATTTAATCGATTTAGAAGGGGCAAAAGAAGGAAAAATAAAAAACTGGAAGACAATTGAGAAAATTGCTGAAAACACCAATTTAAAAATCGAATTTGGCGGAGGGATTAGAGATGAAAAAGATATTAAAAAACTTTTTGATTTGGGAATAGACAAAGTGATTTTAGGTAGTATAACTTTAGAGAAGCCAGAAAAATTTAAAAGAATTGCCCAAAAATTTCAAAATAAAATTATTGTCGCTGTGGATATTCTGGGGAAAAAGATTTGTTATCGAGGCTGGCAAAAAGAAGCCAAAAAGGAGCTAAGCTCCTTTTTGGAAGATTTAGCGAAATTGGGAACAAAAACTATAATCTGTACCGATATTGAAAGAGACGGCACATTAAAAGGTCCCAACTTCTCTCTTTATAAAAAACTTGTTTCAAATTTTCCAAAATTAGAAATAATTGCTTCTGGTGGAGTAAGAAATATTCAAGACCTGAAAAAACTTTCAAAAATTGGAGTTAATGGTGCCGTCGTCGGAATGGCAATTTATGAAAATAAAATTTCGTTAGATAATTTAAAAGTTATGACGCAAAAGAAGATTATACCCTGCCTTGATTGCAAAATCTGGAAAGGGAAATGGAGCGTGGTTAAAGGGATAAAGTTTGAAAAACTGAGATTAGCTGGCGATCCAGTAAAATTAGCCAAAAAATATTCTGATGAAGGAGCTGATGAATTGGCTATGCTTGATATCTCCGCCTCTTTAGAAAATCGAAAACCATTTTTTACTCTGGTTAAAAAAGTAGCCAAAGTTATTAAAATTCCCTTAACCGTCGGTGGGGGAATTGCCACTTTGTCTGATATTGAAAAATTATTAAAAGCTGGGGCGAGTAAAGTTTCTCTGAATACGGCTATTGTTAAAAATCCCAATTTTTTAGCTCAGGCAGTTAAAAAATTCGGCTCTGAAAAAATTGTGGTAGCGATTGACGCAAAAAAACGAGGCAAAAATTGGAAGGTTTGTATTTTAGGTGGTACAAAAATAACTAATTTAGATGCTATAAAATGGGCAAAAGAAGTTAAAAAGCGAGGGGCTGGAGAATTATTGCCTACTTCTAAAGATAGAGACGGAACAAAAGAGGGATATGATTTAGAACTTTTAAAAGAATTAAAAGAAGCGACTAATTTACCAGTGATTGCTTCTGGCGGAGCGGGAAAAAAGGAGCATTTTTTAGAAGCATTTCAAGAAGGCAAGGCCGACGCTGCTTTAACTGCCAGCTTATTTCATTTTAAAGAAATAAAAATTCCCGAACTTAAAAAATATTTAAAAGAAAAAGGAATTAATGTCAGGTAAAAAATTGCCAAAATTAAATTGGAAAAAGTTAAACGGCCTCATTCCGGTAATTGCTCAGGATTTTAAAACAAATAGAGTTTTGATGCTGGGCTTTATGAATAAAGAAGCCCTGAAAAAAACTTTAAAAGAGAAAAGGGTTACCTACTGGAGTCGAGTAAGAAAAAAACTTTGGACAAAAGGCGAGACCTCAGGTCATTTTCAATTGGTAAAACAAATCTGGCTCGATTGCGACAACGACACCCTTTTAGTAAAGGTCGACCAAATTGGCAACGTTTGCCACACAGGCCACAAAACCTGTTTTTACAGAAAAATAAAATAAAAGCAAGTCGCTATGCCAAAAGAAAAAGTAGTTTTAGCCTATAGCGGAGGACTTGATACTTCGGTTATTTTGCGCTGGTTGGTCGAAAAAGGATACGAAGTTATTGCGGTTACAGCCGACTTGGGACAAAAAGAAGATTTTGAAGCAGTAAAAGAAAAGGCATTAAAGACTGGTGCCTCCAGGGCTTATGTAATTGATGCGAAAGAAGAACTTATTAAAGATTTTATCTTCCCAGTCATAAGAGCAAATGCTATGTATGAAGGAAG
Source organism: uncultured Candidatus Saccharibacteria bacterium (assembly GCA_964466325.1). Classification (GTDB taxonomy): domain Bacteria; phylum Patescibacteriota; class Minisyncoccia; order Minisyncoccales; family CAYXSK01; genus CAYXSK01. The sequence goes on from CAYXSK010000001.1 coordinate 15,367, forward strand.
ATACTTAATGGGAACTTCTTTAGCCAGACCTTTACTTGCTAAAGTCCAAATAGAAGTAGCTAAAAAAGAGGGAGCGAATATTGTAGCTCATGGGGCCACTGGTAAAGGAAATGATCAGGTGAGGCTCGAACTTACTTATCAGGTTTTTTCTCCCGGGATTAAAGTTATCGCGCCCTGGAAAGATGATGGATTCTTAAATCAATTTCAGGGAAGATCAGATGAGATTGAATATGCAAAAAAACATGGAATCCCAATTAAGCAAACAGCAGAACAACCTTGGAGTTCGGATGACAATATTATGCATATTTCTTATGAAGCTGGAGAGTTGGAAGATCCAGCAAGGAGGCCGAGAGAGAGTATGTTCGAAATGACCGTCTCCCCAAAGGACGCACCGGATAAAGAAGCTTTAACCGAAATAGAATTTGAAAAAGGTAATCCAGTTAGGGTGAAAAATTTAGATGATGGAACCATCAAAGAGGGACCGTTAGCATTGTTTACTTATTTAAATGAACTGGCTGGCAAAAACGGTATTGGCCGGGAAGATATAGTTGAAAATAGATTTGTGGGAATAAAATCTCGGGGAGTTTATGAAACACCGGCTGGAACCATTTTAATGAAAGCTCATCGAGATTTAGAAGGTTTAACTATGGACAGGGAAGTAATGCATTTGAGAGATAGTTTAATTCCCAAATTTACCGAATTGGTTTATTATGGATTTTGGTATTCACCGGAAATGGAAGTTTTGAGAGCCTTTTTCGATAAAACTCAAGAATATGTTACAGGGAAAGTAAGAGCTGCTTTATATAAAGGTAATGTAATCATGGCGGGAAGAGAATCGTCCCTTTCTTTGTATGACCAGGCCCAGTCAAGTATGGATGTGCTTGGAGGATACGACCCAAAGAATGCCATCGGCTTCATAAAGATAAATGCCATCCGGCTGATAAATCATATCCTTCGAAAGAAAAAATTAGAAAATAAATAAAAGAAATAATTTCAAGACCTCGAGGAAGATTTTTGTTTAGTATATTTTACTTAGTTTTAGCGATGGGTTAAAATTAAATTTGTATGAAACTTTGGAATGTCTATAAATTGAATAAGGAAATCGAGGATTTTACGGTTGGAGAAGATTATATTTTGGACCAAAAACTGGTTAAATATGACTGCATTGGTTCTATGGCCCATGCCGAGATGCTTGGTAAAATCGGTGTCTTTAAGGAAGAAGAGGTAAAAAAAATTGTTAAAGAACTCAATAACATTATTCAACTTGCAAAAGTTGGTAAATTTAAGATTTTACAAGAGGAGGAAGATTGCCACACCGCCATTGAAAATTATCTAACAAAAAAATTGGGAGATTTAGGAAAGAAAATCCATACTGGAAGATCAAGAAATGATCAAGTACTGACTGCTTTGAGATTATGTTATAAAGATGATTTGGAAAATTGTATGAAATTGATACGAGATTTCATTGAAGCAATGAGAGAATTCGTTAAAAAATATGGGAAAATAAAACTACCTGGTTATACCCATACTAGAAAAGCAATGCCCTCCTCAATCGCGCTTTGGGGGGATTCTTTTATTGAGTCGATGGAGGATAATTTAACATTAATAAATTTCGTGTTTAAATTGGTAAACCAATCACCATTGGGAACAGGAGTGGGATATGAACTCCCCATAAAAGTTGATAGAAGATATGTTTCCAAATTGCTCGGGTTTAAAAAGATTCAAAAAAATCCTATTTATACTCAAAACAGTAGAGGTAAGTTTGAATCAACAATCTTACATAGTTTAAGTCAAGTAATGTTTGATTTAAACAAAATGGCTAATGATTTGATTACATTTACCATACCGGAATTAGGTTATTTTGAAATACCCCCAGAATTTTGTACCGGCAGCTCTATCATGCCCCAAAAGCAAAACCCCGATGTTTTAGAATTATTAAGGGCAAAATACTACACTATTCTTTCTTACGAATCTCAAATTAAAACGCTCATTGGTAATCTTTTATCAGGATATAATCGGGACTTACAACTTACCAAGGAGCCGACAATGAGGGCATTGGAGATAACAAAAAAAAGTTTATCAATTGCAAAATTGATAATTGAAAATCTAAAAGTTAATGAAGAAAAATGCAAAAAGGGTTTAACCGAAGAAATCTACGCCACCGAGAGAGTTTATAAATTAGTGGAAAAAGGGGTTCCATTTAGAAAAGCCTATCAAAAAATTTCAAAAAAATATGTCAAAGGAAAATGAACTAAAATTCGGCTTTCCAATCGGAGCCTGGCAAAAAGATTCCCTCGAACTTTTTGGAGCGGCAGGTTATGATATTAATTTTGATGAGAATTTCCAAAAAATTGAAATTGACGATCCAGAGATTGAATGTATACTCATCAGACCAGTAGCAATGGTCTCATTTATTGAAAAGGGCTTTTTAGATGCCGGTATATCAACTGAAGCCTCGGTTTTAGAAGCCCAGGCCAAGATAGTCCAAATTTGTAATCTAGAATTTCTCAAACCGGTTCCGAGTAAAACAAAAATTGTGATAGCAGTACCTAAAGATTCAGCCATTAAATCAATAAAAGACCTTGATGGAAAGAAAATCGTCACCAGAGTTCCAAATATTGCTAGAAGATTCTTAGAAAAAAATATGGTTTCAGCTGAGATTATATATTCCGATGCTCTTAACGAACCATTAGCTGGCGTTGTGGCCGATGCCATTATTGAATTTTCAAGAACTGGAAATTATTTGAAAGCTTACAATTTAAGAATTATAGAGACCATTTTCGAAAGCTCAGTCATTTTAATTGCTAATGAAAAAGTCTTAAAAAATAAATGGAAAAAAGAGAAAATTGAGAGCTTGGGATATTTACTTAAAGGAGCAAGGTTGGCCCAGGAATACGCAGGTTTAATGCTTCATGCTTCAAATGAAATGATGGAAGTAGTTCTTAAAGTTTTGCCATCTTTAAAAAAGCCAACCGTCACTCATTTGCGAGGAGAAAATTGGTTTGATGTTCTTACGGTGGCAGATAAAAAAGAAATAAGAAATATTATTCCTAAACTGAAAAAAATTGGCTGCACTGATATTGTCGAATTCCCCCTGAATAAAGTTGTGCTCTAAAATGGAAAGCCAAAAAATAAAATTGGGCATTCCTAAAGGTTCTCTTCAAGAATATACTCTAAAAGTCTTTAAATCAGCCGGATTTGATATTGATGTCCCCGAAAGGGGATATTTTTTAAAGATTGATGACCCGGAAATTGAATGCTTTTTATTGAGACCCCAGGAAATTCCAAAATATGTAGAGAAAGGAAAATTAGATTTAGGTATTTCTGGTGATGATTGGATTTTTGAATCGAAGGCAAAAGTGATTGAGGTTTGTGATTTGAAATACGCCAAACAAAAGATAAAGGAAGTCAGGTGGGTTTTAGCGGTTCCTCAGGATTCAAAAATAAAATCAATAAAAAACCTCAAAGGAAAAATAATTTCAACTGAGGCAATTAATTTAGTAAAAGATTATTTAAAGAAAAATAAAGTTAAAGCCAGAGTTGAATTTTCTTGGGGCACAACCGAGGTGAAACCTCCAAGATTTGCCGATGCTATCGTTGATGTAACTGAAACCGGAGCTTCCCTAGGGGCTCATAATTTGAAAATTTTAGACACGGTTTTTTTAAGTTCAACAAAATTAATTACTAATAAGGCTGCTTGGCAGGATGAATGGAAAAGAGAAAAAATAAAAGACATCTCTCTCTTGCTTCAAGGAGCAGTTAGGGGCGAGGAAGTTGTAAATTTAATGATGCATATTCCCGGGGAGAAATTAAATAAAATTTTAAAAATCTTACCAAAATTGAAAGTGCCAACTATTCGAAAATTAGCTAGCGAGAACTGGTACGATGTGACAATAGGTTGCGAAGCAAAAAGCGTCAGAGAATTAATTCCAAAGTTAAAAAGAATGGGTTGCCAAGGGATAGTTGAATTTCCAGTAAGCAAAATAGTTTCTTAATTTAATGGACTCCAACCCACCCACCGAGTCTCAAGGTAAAAACATGGATTCAGTTAAACAAATAATTGACGCAGTTAAAAGAGAAGGTGATATGGCTGTTAGGAAATATACAGCCATTTTTGATAAGTTGAAATTAAAGAATTTTGGAGTCAGCAAAAAAGAAATAAAACAGGCCTATAGAGAAGTTGATAAAGACACAATTGGAGCAATTAAAAAGGCAGCAACTAATATCAAAAGATTTGCCAAGCGGCAAATGGAGAATTTTAAAGATTTTGAATATGCAAAAAATGGCATAACAGTTGGCCAAAAGATAGTCCCAATTGAAAAAATAGGGGCTTATGTTCCGGGAGGGAGATATCCTTTACCTTCAACTGCTTTAATGTGTATAATTCCAGCTAAAGTGGCTGGGGTAAAAGAAGTTATTGTTTGTTCGCCAAAAATAAAACCAATAACAATAGTGGCTGCCGACCTATCTGGGGCTGATTTAATTTTTAATGTGGGTGGAGTCCAGGCAATCACTGCCCTGGCTTATGGTACAGAGACCATTCCCAAAGTAGATAAAATTGTTGGTCCGGGAAATATCTATGTCACCCAAGCTAAAAAAGAAGTTTTTGGAGATTGTGGAATTGATCTCTTAGCTGGGCCAAGTGAAATTTTAGTTATTGCTGACAAGTTTGCTAACCCCGAATTTATTGTTGCCGATTTATTAGCCCAGGCAGAACATGATGTAAACACCAAGATATTTTTAATTTCAGATTCAAAAGATTTGATAAAAGAAGTAAATAAAGAATTAAAAACTCAATTAGATAAAATAGCCACAAAAGAGGTTATTAGAGAATCTTTACGGAAAGAGAAAGAAATTTTAGTTAAAAATTTAAAAGAGGCAATTAAAATTGCTAATGAAATTGCACCAGAGCACCTGTCGCTTCAAGTGAAAAATCCAAGAAAATATCTCAATCAACTGAGAAATTATGGCTCCCTTTTCCTTGGCGCATATTCCGCCGTGGCCTTCGGCGATTATTGTTCAGGTCCAAACCATGTCCTTCCAACTGACAGAACTTCGAGGTACGCTGGAGGATTATCAGTAAAAGATTTTATTAAAATTCAAACCTATCAATACATTACGAGAGATGGAGCTGAAAAATTAGCTAAAATCGCTACAAAATTTGCCTCATTGGAAGGCTTAAATGCCCACAAAAAATCTATTGAAAAGAGGTTAAAAAATGATTAAAGATATTAAATTAATTCGCCGATTAAATAAAGATTGGCGACCAGAAAAGATAAGGGTTAAAAAAGCTGGGGGGCAGACAAACAGAAATTGGATAGTTGAATATGAGAACAAGAAGTTTTTTGTTCGACTTCCCTGGGAAAGAAAAGATATTGTTGATAGGGAGGTTGAAGCAAAGAATATTTTTGCCTTGAGTCGCGACCAAAAGTTGAGAAAAATTTTGCCAAAATATTATATTTATATATTACATAAGAAAAATATCCTCCAGCCAAAGAGCAAGAAGATTTTTATTTTGCCCGATGGCACAATGGTGACAGAATATATTGAAGGAAAATTATTTACAATGTCTTTATTCATTAGAAAGGGAGAATACCAAGAGAAATTAGCTCGGATGTTTCATATCTTTCATACCAGCGGGGTTAAATTTAAAAATAAATATAATGTCTTTCGAGACGAGATAGAGAAATATCGCTTAGCTACTAAAAAATATTCTCTTTGGCTGCTCATCGATAAAAAAACTGTTCTAAATTTTGAAAAACTTGAAAAAGAAGCCCAGAGAAAAATTTCCCCTCTTAAAAAAGGGATTTCTACTCACAATGATTTCATTTTCCAAAATTTTTTAATCGGAAAAAATAGTAGAATTTTTCTTTTAGATTTTGAATACGCCGGCCAGAATATCAAAGGAGGAATTTTTTATGACTTTGGGTTTTTGTTTGCGGACAATCTTTTTCGCAACCCTCCTATTACTTTAGAACTTTTCGAAAAATTTTTAAAAGTTGCAGATAAAATATATAAAAAACCCCTCGACAGGAAACAAATTTATTGGTCAGCAATAGCGGCAATCTTGGTGATGTTTTGGTGGGGGATAGTCCGTTATTTTAGTGTAAAAAACAAAAAAGAGAAAAAATACTTCAAAAATTATGTTTTAAAAAGAGCCAAGGGCATTCTGAAACTCTATTGTTTTCTTTCAAAAGAAAATAAAAAAGGAGTTAGGACCATCTAACTCCCGTGACACGATAAAGTATATCTGCAACACCTGCCGCGTATGGTTTATTGGAAATAATTCCACCCCTTCTTGTCACTTCTTCTTTGCACTTAAAGGTAGCATTAGCAGGACAACCAATATGCCCTACGGCAGCAAAAAGAGGGAAATCGCCCGGAGAATCTCCAATACCAAAAAGGTCGGCAGGATCTATTCCCTCTGTCTCGCAGAGAAACCTCACGCCAGATGCCTTATCGATATTAGCAGGGCTGAGATCAACTGCGATAGAGGAAGGGTGAATGGTTACTAACTTACCTTTCACCAAATCCCTAACCTCTTCTAAAATTTCTTCATAGGCTTGTTCAATGTTAAAGTTCGCCCCTTCTTTAAGCTCAATCGCTACACAAATTTGATTCCCAGGATAAAGGAAGAGATCGTTTGGATATCGGCTAAGAATTCTAGGGATTCTTAGTTGAGAGATTTCCTGAAAAACTTCTTTCACTTCCTGAGTAAGGGCTGGATTTTCCCGGACCTGTTTAGTCCACCGATTAAACAGGAATACTCCACTCTCGATGATCGACCACCAGTTGGGAATACCAATATCAAAGAGGGTGGACTCTGTTGAACCATACTCTCGGCCGGTACAGATTCCTATTTTCGGGAACTTGCCTCGATTTACCATCTGGACATAATTGTAGACTCGGCGGCGGCCCAGCTCGTGTTGCCAGGGGATTTTTCCATCTGTGACGGTTAGAACCCCGTCTCTGTCGATAAGGAATCCTCGGATTTCTCCTTTCACGCGGCACCTCCTGCAGATTTCTTTAAATAGAATACCAAAGGACTATCTTCTTTACTCTAAGTATTCTTTGAGAGATTGTCAAATCGTGTTAAAATAATATATATGCCAAGGAAAGCTTCTCTTCAGAGAAAAACAAAAGAAACAGATATAAAAATAGAGTTAAATATCGACGGAAAGGGGAAAGCTGATATTTCAACTCCCATTCCGTTTTTGGATCATCTTTTAGACAACTTCGCCAGACATGGCCTTTTTGATTTAAAAATAAAAGCCACAGGCGATGTTGAAATAGACCAGCATCATACAGTGGAAGATATTGGAATTTCTCTCGGTGAAGCTTTTAAAGAGGCATTGGGCGACAAAAAAGGAATTAATCGGGCCGGTTATTTTGTCTTTCCTTTAGATGAAGCTCTTTCAGTGGTAGCTGTTGATGTTTCTGGCCGGGCTTTTTTGAGCTTTGATTGCAAGTTTAAAAAACAAAAAATTGGTGATTTAGAATCAGATTTAATTAAAGAATTTTTCTGGGGATTTGTTAGACATTTAGAAGCAACTTTACATATTAGAGTATTATCTGGTGAAAATGAGCATCACAAAGCCGAATCAATTTTTAAAGCTTTTGGCAAGGCAATGAAAATTGCCTGCTCAAAAGAAAAAAGAATTTTAAAAGAATTACCTTCAACTAAAGGGTTAATTTAGTAGAGGACAGACCTCTGCCAACTTATGGTTAAAGAAAGAATTAAAAAAATGGGGCATTATAATCCGCCGATAGAAGGGAGATCTGAAAAAGATTATTTACTTTTAGATTTTAATGAAAGAACTATTGAGCCCTCTCCAAAAGTCAGAGAGGCCTTAAAAAAATTTATTGATTCGGGAAGATTACAGGTTTATCCAGAGTATGGGGATTTAGAAGAAAAAATCGCTCAATATGCTGAGGTGAAAGATGGGCAGGTTATGGTAACTAATGGCGCTGACCAAGGAATTGATGTTATTTGCCGGGCTCATTTAGACCCCGGGGATAAGGTTATCATTCCCTTTCCCTCTTTTGCCAT
>CAYXSK010000002.1:0-17719 GCA_964466325.1 uncultured Candidatus Saccharibacteria bacterium
GCAAAGAAAATTTTATTAGTTGAAGATGAGGAGATTATGATTGATCTCCTTCAAAAAAAATTAACCAAAGAGGGTTATGAGATTTCGGTAGCTAAAGATGGAGAAGAGGGATTAAAAGCAATGAGAGAAGTAAAGCCCGACCTTATTTTGCTGGATATTATTATGCCAAAAATAGGAGGGTTTGAGGTAATGGAAGAGATGGGGAAAGATAAAAATTTAAAAGACATTCCGGTAATTGTTATCTCTAATTCCGGTCAGCCGGTGGAATTAGACCGAGCTCAAAAATTGGGAGCAAAAGATTGGCTAATAAAAACTGAATTTGACCCCCAAGAAGTAGTGGATAAAGTCGTAAAACAAATAGGGAAATAAAATGACTAATCCTCAAAAAATAATTTTAATTATTGAGGACGATAAATTCCTTCGAGAATTGATTACTCAAAAACTTATTAAAGAAGGTTACGGAGTTTCGGAAGCAGTTGATGGAGAAGAGGGAATAAAGAAAGTTAAGGAAGAAAAGCCCGATTTAGTTTTGCTTGATTTAATTCTACCCGGCATCGATGGCTTCGAGGTTTTATCAAGAATGAGAGAAGAATCAGCCCTGACTTCGATCCCAGTAATTATTTTATCTAATCTCGGCCAAAAAGAAGATGTTGAAAAAGGATTAAAACTTGGTGCGGTTGATTATTTAATTAAAGCCCACTTCACTCCGGGCGAAATTATTGACAAAATTAAAGCTGCTTTAAGGCGATGAGGACTTCGTCCTCATCTTCACCTTCGCTTCCTTCGGAAGCTCGGTAAATAAATATGCCTGAACTGCCGGAAGTTGAGACAATTCGGCGTCAACTGGTTCAGAAAATCGTGGGCAAGCGATTAGACGCTCAGCCAGTTATTAATGTACGGAGAAGAGGTAAGATTTTAATGGTTGATTTTGACGATGGTTCGAGTCTAGTCTTTCACCTGAAGCTAACTGGCCAGTTAATTTTTAATGGTAAACCTTCGCCATACACGCGCAAGGTTTTTAATTTTGACGACGGTTCGCAATTAGTGTTTAATGATGCCCGTAAATTCGGTTGGTGGAAAAAAGTAAAAGAAACAAAAAAAATAGAAGAAAGGTTTGGACCAGAAGCATTGAAAATTAATCTCGGAACTCTTAAAGCTCTTTTGCAGAAACGACCAAATTCAAAAATCAAACCCTTGTTGATGGACCAAACATTTATTGCCGGTATTGGCAATATTTATTCGGATGAGATTTTGTTCAACGCTAAGGTTCATCCTTTGCGGCAGGTTAAGACTTTGAGTGGCAAAGAAATTCAACAAATTCATCAAAATATTAAAAAGATTTTAGAAAAAGCTATCCAACATCGTGGGACAACTGAACAATATTATCGTGATGCCTGCGGTCGAGAGGGCGATTATACAAAATACCTTCAAATTTATCGAAGAGAAGGGGAGAAATGTAGCCGTTGCGGGAGTATAATAAAAAGGGTAAAGTTGGCCGGCCGCTCAGCCCATTTTTGTCCCAAGTGTCAAAAGACATGATCTTGTTTCTTTATGGGCCCGACACTTATCGCTCGCGGCAAAAACTAAATGAGATAATTGAGCATTACAAAAAAATCCACAAAAGTGGGCTGAATTTGAGGTATTTTGATTGCCAAGAGACCGACTTCCAAGATTTTCGAGACGAAATCCGACAAATCTCAATGTTTAAAGAAAAGAAATTAGTAATTTTAACTAATATTTTTTTAAGTCCAGAATTTAAAGACAATCTTCTAAAAAACGGGGAAACTTTCGAAGAGTCTGACATAATAATTTTAATTTATGTAGAAAATCAAATTCCCGAAAAGGAGCCTTTAATTAGCTTTCTTAAAAAATATGCCAAATCTCAGGAATTTGAGCTACTGAAAGGTCAAAAATTAAAAAATTGGGCAAAAAAAGAATTTAAGAAATATCAAGCCGAAATCGACCCCAGTGCTTTAGAAAAACTCATTGAGTTTGTTGGTAATAATCTCTGGCGGCTTTCAAACGAAATTCAAAAATTAGTTTGTTTTAAAAAAAATATAAAAATTAAAGACGTTGAATTGCTGGTCAAGCCAAAAATTGAAACTGACATTTTTGCCACTATTGATTCCCTGGCTTTAAAGAATAAAAAACAGGCCTTAGAGTTGATTCACCAACATTTGGAAAAAGGTGACCATCCTTTGTATCTTCTTTCAATGATTAATTTCCAATTCCGCAATCTGCTGATTATTAAAGACCTTATTGAAAAATATAAATCCCCCTATCTTCTTACAAAAATTACCCATCTTCACCCCTATATTGTTAAAAAAAGTTACTCGCAAGCTCAAAAATTCACAATTCAAGAACTAAAAAAAATCTACCAAAAAATATTTCAGGTAGACCTGTCTATAAAAACTGGCAAGATAGATCCAGAAACTGCCTTAGACCTTCTAATCGCGGCAATTTAACTGACCGGTTTATTAATTAACTTTGTAATTCTCGATTTTTTCCGGGAGGCAGTATTTTTCTTAATTAATCCGGTTTTTGCTGCTTTATCTAATAATTTATAAACTTGGGGTAGAAGCTTCTTCGCCTCTTCCGATTTTTTTTCTGAAATCAAATTCTTTACCTCTTTTAAGAGGTTTTTTATTTTTTGTTTTTTTTGGAGATTACGAACCCTCCTTCTTAAACTTTGCCTCAGAGCTTTTTTAGCTGATTTAGTAATTGGCATAGCGGTTTTATATTAAACTATTTTATTTTTTTAATCAACCCTTCGAATCCCTCAGGGTTGATCCTGAGCGTAGTCGAAGGATCAAGTCGCGAATTTCAGCCGCTCTTTCAAAATCTAAATTTTTAGCTGCTTCCTTCATTTCTTTTTTTAATAGTCTCTCGTCCCTAATCATCCAAAATTCCGAAGCGATTTCCTTTTCTCTAACCGCAAATGGCCACTCTCTTATCGGTTTAACAATTGGTTCTGGGGTAATTCTATGAATTTCATTATAATTTTCTTGGATTTTCCTTCTTCTTAAAACCTCTCGAATTGCTGCCGTCATTGATTTAGTGATTTTATCGGCGTATAAAATGATGTGACCTTCAAGATGCCTGGCAGCTCGACCCATGGTTTGAATTAAAGTGGTCTCTGACCTCAAAAATCCCTCTTTATCAGCATCTAAAATTGCCACCAAAGCCACTTCTGGTAGATCTAACCCCTCTCTTAAAAGATTAATACCAACCAAAACATCGTATTTCCCTTCTCTTAAATCTTTTAAAATTTGCGGTCTCTCTAGGGTTTTGACTTCTGAATGTAGCCACTGACAGGAAATTCCCTCTTCAGTTAAATAATCGGCTAAGGCCTCAGCCAATCTTTTTGTTAGAGTTAAAACCAAAACCCTCTGTTTTTTAGTAACTCGCTTTTTAATTTCTTCTATTAAATCTTTAACCTGGTTTTTGGTTGGCCTTATTTCGATTGAAGGCTCCAATAATCCTGTGGGCCGAATCAATTGCTCAACAATGTATTTAGGTTTACCCTGAGCTTGTCGAAGGGCTTTTTTTCTCTCCTCTTCTGCCGGCGTGGCTGAGACATAAATTACCTGAGGAGCTCTTTCCTCAAACTCTCCGAAAGTTAGAGGTCGATTATCAATAGCTGAAGGCAATCTAAATCCATACTCGATTAAAGTTTCTTTTCTAGCTCGGTCTTGATTTGCCATGGCGTGAAGTTGGGGCAAGGTCATATGTGATTCATCAATAAAGACTAGAAAGTCCTCAGGATAGTAATTAATTAAAGTGTAGGGAGCTTCGCCCGGTTTTCGAAATTCCAAGTGCCTTGAGTAATTTTCAATTCCATGACAATAGCCGGTCTCTTTTAACATTTCTAAATCATAATTTGTTCTTTGTTCTAATCTCTGAGCTTCCAAAAGTTTTTTTTGCTTTTTTAATCTTTTTAATTGCTCTTCTAATTCAAGCTTTATATTTTCGATAGCAATATTTAATTTTTCTTGAGGAGTAACCCAGAAGTGAGCAGGGAATAACCTGTATGTAGTATTTAGTATATAGTATTTAGGGTTAAGAATGTCGCGAGAGATTAAGATTTTTTCTATTTCATCGCCAAGAAATTCTATCCTTAAAATTTCTTTTCCGGTGACCACATAAATGTCGACGATATTGCCGCGAACTCTAAAAGTGCCCGGTTTAAAATCAATGTCGTTTCGCTGATATTGCAAGTTGGTTAAATGGGAAATAAACTCTTTTCTTTTTATCTTTTGCCCGGGTTTAATTTCCAAGGAAACTTGTTGATAGGCTTCGGGAGAACCAATGTTGTAAATACATGAAACCGAAGCAACAATAATGATGTCATCTCTAGTTAATAAATCTTGGGTGGCAGCATGCCTCAATCTATCAATTTCCTCATTTATCTTGGCATCTTTTTCAATGTAAGTATCCGTTTGAGGAATATAGGCTTCTGGCTGATAATAGTCATAATAACTTACAAAATAATGAACTCCATTTTCTGGAAAAAATTCTTTGAATTCTTGATATAATTGTGCGGCCAAAGTTTTGTTGTGAGATATAAAAAGCACAGGTCTTTGAGCCTTTTCTATTACAGCGGCACAACTATACGTTTTTCCCGAACCCGTGACCCCTAATAAAATCTGGTGGCGAACCCCGGCTTTCAAATTTTTCACTAATTTCTCAATCGCCTGAGGTTGATCACCAGTTGGTTTAAATGACGCTTTTAACTTAAACATTTTTCCGTTAAAATTGAATTAGCATGAAAGATCTAATCAAAAAATTTATTCCCGAATGGCTTTTGAACATTTATCACTTAATTTTAGCATTTTTAGGGGTTTTAGTTTATCGTTTTCCTTCAAAAAAATTGAGAGTGATTGGAGTAACGGGGACAAACGGAAAGTCAACAGTGGTGGAATTAACCTCAAGAATCTTGGAGGGAGCTGGCTATAAAGTTGCCTCCCTATCTTCAATAAAATTTAAAATCGGCGAGAAAGAGTGGCCAAACACTTTAAAAATGACAATGCCTGGCCGTTTCAAAATTCAGAAGTTTTTAAGGCAGGCGGTAGACGCAGGTTGCCAATATGCAGTTTTGGAAGTAACTTCTGAGGGAATAAAACAACATCGTCATCGATTTATTGATTTTGATATAGCAGTATTTACAAATTTAACTCCAGAACACATTGAAGCCCACGGTAGTTTTGAGAATTACCGCCAAGCTAAAGGAAAATTATTTCAGGCAACAAAAAATATTCATATTATTAATATTGATGATGAGAATGCGGAGTACTTTTTACAATTCCCGGCAAAGAAAAGGTATACTTACGGATTAAACAAAGGAGATATTAATACTCAAAACACTCAATTCAAACTTAAATTGATAGGCAATTTCAATATTTACAATGCCTTAGCCGCAATTTCTGTCGGCATTTCTCAAGGGGTTAATTCAAAAATTTGTAAATTGGCCGTAGAAAAAGTAGAAGGAATTCCAGGAAGAATGGAAGAAGTGATTTCTGAACCATTCAAAGTTTTTGTTGACTACGCCTTTACTCCAAACGCTTTAGAAAAAGTTTATCAAACTCTTAAACCGTTAAATAACAAAATGATATGCGTTTTGGGCTCTTGCGGAGGGGGAAGGGATAAATGGAAAAGGCCGGTTTTGGGAAAGATTGCGGCAAAATATTGCGATGAAGTGATTGTGACCAATGAAGACCCGTACGACGAAAATCCGCTTAAAATTATGGAAGATGTAGCGAGCGGATTTTCGCAAATTCCAAATTCCAAATTCCAAATTCCAAAATACGAGAAAATTTTAGACAGACGTGAGGCAATCAGAAAATCTTTAGAATTAGCAAAACCGGGAGATACCGTAATAATTACTGGCAAAGGTTGCGAACCCTGGATTTGTGTTGCCAAAGGCAAAAAAATCCCCTGGGACGATCGCCAGGTTGTGAAAGAAGAATTCCAAAAATTAAATCTATGAAATACGAAATTTTAGAGCATAAAGCGGATTTGAAAATTAGGGTTTTTGGGAAAGATTTAAAAGAGCTTTTTGAGAACGCAATGATTGGAATGTTCGCAAGTGCTAAATATGAAAAAGATGTCAAAAGTCAAAAGTCAAAAGTCACAATTAAAGTAAAATCTTTGGATTTACCATCACTTTTAGTTGATTTTTTAAGTGAAGTCTTATATTCAAGCGAAATTAATCGTGAAATTTATCACCAAATTCAATTTAGAAAATTTGGTGACAAAAATCTTGCTGGAATTTTATCCGGAAAAAAATTGAAAAGAGTTGGAGTAATAATCAAAGGAGTAACTTACCACGATTTAGAGATTCGTCAAAAAGAAGATAAAACCTGGGAGGCAACAGTATTATTCGATATTTAATTTAACTGTTCCTTAACAAATTCACTAATAAATAAAGGACAATCTGAGCAAGGAGGTGAAATAAAAGATGCGGATGGAATATAATGAAGAGAAGCCTGATCTCACCAAGATACGGGCAATGCAGTCGCTTAATCGCTTTATAAGTAGACAGGGGAACAAAGGTAAAAAAATTATTATTTCTCAGACTGACAAAGAAAGGCTCATCCAAAGAAGACATAAGAAAGGTTTTCAGAGATTTCTCGGAGATTTCGGTAATGCTTTAGCTAAATTTAAAACCGAGACTGGGGTGAATAGGTTTTTAGTTATTATTGGAGAAAGAGATCCAACTTCAGGAGAATTTATTCCGGGCCGTTGGGGAGAGTCAGATAGTATCAGAATGAATTTCGCTAAAGTTAAACCAGGAACAGAGAAATTTGAGAAATTTTCTAATGAGTTAATAGAACGGATAAAAAGGGACAAGGGGGTACTAAAACCTATTGAAATTAAAGCTCCTAAAGAAATATTACCTCTGAAAGAAGAGCTGTTTGAAGAGAATGGCGCTAAAAAAATTCCAGTAGTAAAAACATCCAAAACTGTTTCTGAAGAAAAAGGAGAAACACTGTTCGAACTCGGCCCTAATATTAAAATTCGTCGTCCAGATATTAAAGGGTTAGAAACTCGTCGGGGAGTTTCAGAGACAGGTTTTTATTCTTTGTCTTTAGCAAGGCCTGGAGGGAGTTTGAATATCTGGTTAGACATAGATAGGGTGAAGGAAATCACTATTGGCAATAAAGATTATAGGTTAAGGGAAGATAAACTAATTGATCTTACGCCAGTTGGATTTTTCGGGGGCTATAGGGAATTTCCATTGGAGAAAAGGGGAGAAGAAATAATCATCGATCTAAGGAAAATAGAGTGGAATGATAAGTTAAACGAATTTCTTAAAACATAGGCTAAGTTTTGATTAATTTTTTGAGAAGCTTAGCCTATTTTCTTTTTCGAAAATTTAAGATAATATGAAATAGGCGATGAGAACTTTGTTCTCATCTTCACCTTCGCTTCCTTCGGAAGCTTGGTATATGATTTCAAAAAAAGATTTCACCAAAATATCCGATTGGCTTTGGGAAATTCCAAAGAGTTTTAGGGAAGATATGCGTGTCCCAACCCGGGCTTATGTTTCAGAAAAGATGTTAGAGGAAAGTTTTAAAGATAAATCCCTTGAGCAATTGGTCAATGTTTCAACTTTGCCAGGTATTCAAAAATATGCCCTAGCCATGCCAGATATGCATGAGGGTTACGCCAGTCCGATTGGCGGAGTAGCCGCAATTAAAATTTCTGATGGAATTATTTCACCAGGCATGTGCGGATATGACATCAATTGCGGGATGAAATTGCTGAAATCAGAATATACAGAAAAAGAAATTAAGCCTTATTTAGATAAATTAGCTACAGAAATTCAAAAAGAGGTTCCTTCGGGCTTAGGGAGAGGAAGGCAGATTAAGTTAGATATTTCCGCAATTGGTCGCATTTTAGAAGACGGAGCCCAAAGATTGGTGCAGCAAGGTTACGGTGGAAAAGAAGATACCGAAAATTGTGAAGCTTCTGGAAAATTAGATTGGGCCGATGCTTCGGCTGTTTCTAATTATGCCAAAAATAGAGGTAGAGACCAAGTTGGGACTCTCGGCTCGGGCAATCATTTTTTAGAAATCCAAAAAGTCCAAGAACTTTTTGATGAAAAGGTAGCTAAAGCTTTTGGGCTATTCAAAGATCAGATTGTAATAATGATCCACTGTGGCAGCAGGGGGCTTGGGCATCAAGTTTGTACAGATTATTTAAGGACAATGATCCCGGCCATGCAAAGATATAGAATTAAAGTTCCAGACAGAGAGTTTGCTTGTGTTCCTTTTAACTCCTCCGAGGGCCAGAGATATTTTGCAGCAATGGCATCGGCTGCTAATTATGCCTGGGCTAATCGACAAATGATAGCTCATTTCGTTAGAAAAGCCTGGAGCTCAGTTTTGGGAGAAAAAGCTTCGTCACTTACCCCGCTTTATGATGTTGCCCATAATATTATTAAAAAAGAGAAATATATAATTGATGGTAAAGAGACCGAAGTAGCTGTTCATCGGAAAGGCGCAACAAGGGCTTTTCCGCCAGGGCATCCAGAAATTCCGGAAAAGTATCGAGATGCCGGACAGCCCGTGTTAATCCCAGGGAGCATGGGAACAGCTTCTTATGTTTTGGTGGGGACAAAAGAAGGAGAGGAAGCTTTCTTTAGTACGTGTCACGGCGCAGGCAGAACAATGTCACGCCACGAAGCAATGAGGCGAGTTTCTGGACAAGAAGTGGTTAATAGCTTAGAATCAAAAGGAATTGTTGTTAAGTGTTGGTCTTCCAGGGGGATTGCTGAAGAGGCGCCGATGGCTTATAAAGACGTGGAACAAGTAGTTGATGTTGTCCATCAGGCCGGACTCTCAAAAAAAGTTGCTCGCTTAATACCTTTAGCCGTTATTAAGGGAGAATAAAAAAGTTATTAAATCAACTTCCCTTGTTATTATTGGACAATAATGTTACAATATCTATATAATTATTGAATTTATATAGATATGGAGAAGACGACATTACAGTACATAGCTGGTTTCTTTGACGGAGAGGGAAGTATAGGTATCTATTATCGGCAAAAACCTAAAGATAGATTTCATTTAAGAACTCAGCTTGTTAATAATAAAAATAAAGA
Organism: uncultured Candidatus Saccharibacteria bacterium; assembly: GCA_964466325.1. Taxonomy (GTDB): domain Bacteria; phylum Patescibacteriota; class Minisyncoccia; order Minisyncoccales; family CAYXSK01; genus CAYXSK01. The sequence continues at coordinate 9,107 of CAYXSK010000002.1, forward strand.
TGTGCAGAGATTAATGACTTATTTAATGAATGAATTCGGTGGTAATTTATCAGAACAAATTACTCTATCTGGAAGAGTAAAATATAATTGGCAATTAAATTCTGATAAAGCTGTATATTTTTTAAGGAAGATTAGACCTTATTTAATTTCTAAAAAAGATCAAGCAATAATAGCTATAAATTGGCAAGAACAAAGACCTCCCCTTATTAGAGATAAAAAAGGAAGAATACAAATGAAAAGAAAAAGGACTGTTGAGTTTGATATTAAGGTTTCGCGATTAATTAAGGCATTAAAGGAAGAAGATCTCGACGCTGTTATAGAAAAACAGAAGGATTTGATTAATGTCGTCAAGGAACTCATGCCGTTAACCACCACTCAAGAGAATAAAAAATTTGCAAAAGCAGGAATACAGAATAACAACCTATTTCGCTAATAGTAAATGTTGGTTTATCAAAAAAAGTAGCAAAATTAGTGCCTTTAGCGGTGACTAAAGGAGAGTAACATACGAATTTCAATGCGAATTATATGCGAATTTAATGCAAATATGCGAATGAATTATGAAAGTAAAAAAACCTCCCAAAGGCCTAAGGAAATTTATTCGAAAAGAAAAAGCTCGGATTCGCCGGGAAGTTTTAGATTTAAAAGAACAAGAGAAATTAATTTCACAGCTTTATCAAAAATTATTTAAACCCAGTAAAACAACTTCGACAAGGTTTTCTGAAAGAAAACCTAATATCGCGAAGCGAGTCGAAGTTGCTCTACTGGGTAAACAAGATGAAAATAAAGGAAATATTCCAATTAGCAATAAATAAAGGAATTGAGGCTGATTTTCGAGGAAGAGAAGGGATTGAAAAACTTTTGAAAAGAAAAAAAGAAAAATATGAGAAGCTTTCGGAAAAAGAGAAAGAAGAGTTTGACAAGGAGGCTCTGGAAAGTCCCTATTTGGACTCAAGAATTTATCATATAGCTGTCGATACCGAAATAAAAAAGGTTTTGGCTGGAATTGATATTGAACCAGCCGAACTTTTATTGGCAAAAGAAATTGGCGGAATCGATTTGATTATCGCCCATCATCCGCTGGGAAAAGGATTGGCCCACCTATCCGATGTGATGGACCTACAATGCGATGCTTTAAATTATTATGGAGTGCCAATAAATATTGCTGAGGGCTTAATGCGAGAAAGAATTTCCGAAGTCGCTCGAGGCGTTAATGCCGTTAATCATCAAAGAACGGTTGACACCGCTAAGCTGTTGGGAATTAGTTTAATGAATTCTCATACACCCTGCGACAATTTGGCAGCCAAATTTATAAAAGATTTAATTGAAAAAGAAAACCCAGAAAGGATTGAAGAGTTAATGGATTTGTTAAAGGAAATTCCGGAATATAAGGAAGCTATAAAAATTGGCGCTGGTCCTAAAATTTTTACTGGCAATTTAGAAAATCGCTCTGGTAAAATTGCTGTAACCGAACTTACTGGCGGGACAGAGCCCGGACCGAAAATTTATGAAAAAATGGCTAATGCCGGAATTGGAACCGTTATCGGGATGCATATGCAAGAAGAATCTAAGAAAGAAGCCGAAGCCTCAAATATCAATGTTGTCATCGCCGGCCATATGTCTTCCGATTCTTTGGGAATGAATCTATTTTTAGATGAACTGGGAAAAAGAGGAATAGAAATTGTCCCTTGTTCAGGATTAATCCGAATCTCTCGTATCAAATAATTTCGCTAATAAAAACGATCATCATTATTAGTGAATTAGGGAAACTGGCTGAAAAGCCAGTTTTTTGATAAAATGAAGTTATGCGAACCGGAATCGCCACAGTTCCATTAGATTACGGCCGTTGTCCTTATTGGCTATTTGAAAGAATGAAGAGGCTTTCAAGAGCAATAGTTTTAGCTATTGCTGAGGAATTTGGAGCCGAAGAAATTTTAAGAAGATTATCCGATCCAGTTTGGTTTCAAAGTTTGGGTTGCGTAATTGGCTTCGATTATAATTCGTCAGGATTGACCACCACTACTTTAGGAGCCTTGAAAGAAGGATTGCGAGGGTTAGAAAACGATTTGGGGATTTTTGTTTGCGGTGGGAAGGGAAAAACCTCGAGAAAGACACCAGAGCAAATTCAAAATTGGGGAGAATTTTTAGGTTGGCCAATGGAGAAAACCGATAAATTAGTTTATGCCAGTAAAATCTCGGCCAAAGTAGATAGTTCCTGTGTCCAAAATCCTCAAAACCCCTTTCAAATTTATCACCACAATTTAATCTTTACAAAAAACGGTCAGTGGGTAGTGGTCCAACAGGCAATGTCGGTCCAAATTCAAAAGGCGAGGAGGTATCACTGGTTGTCCTCTCGAATCTCTGATTTTGTCGAAGAACCCCATAGTGGAGTGATAGCCGATGCTAAAATTAAACCGTTAAATCTAACAGCAAAAGGAAGCAGGGAGAATAAAGAAATTTCTACAGAAATAGTAAAGGAAGAACCCAAAAAATTTCTTAAAGATTTAAATTTAATTCAGACAAAGAAATTAAAAAACCTCACCCTGATGGAGCTTTACGATAAAGAGTTTCATTGGCATCCGGTAGTGGAAGAAAAATTTGATTTAAAAAGATTAGAGAAAACCATCTTTTTTGCCCACGAGGCCCGTCCTCGTAATTTTGAGACACTTTTGTCGTTAAAAGGTATTGGACCTAAAACCATCCGTGCTTTGTCTTTAGTTTCAGAAATAATTTATGGAGCAAAACCTTCTTATGAAGACCCAGCAAGATATTCTTTTAGTGTGGGGGGCAAAGACGGGACGCCTTTTTTTGTGCAAAAAGGAGCATATAACGAATTATTAAATGTGGTTGAAAAAGGGATTAAAAAAGCAAAAATTTCCAATCGAGAAAAAATCGAAGCTCAAGAAAGACTGAAGACAGCAACTTCATGAAAAAATACGCCTCAAAAAGATGTCACCGTGGCAGGCTGGCCTATCGAACGCCCGACCGTTTTATTTATCAAAAATGCCAGAAGATATCGAGAATCAAAAGCAAGAAGAAGTAACATCCATATCCACCCCCCTCTGGAACCCTTGGAGAGTCTTCTTTTGGGAGGCTGTTTTATTTTCTTTAACCTTAGGATTGGGAATTGCCACTGCTTTCAAAATAAACAAAATTTTGGAGATTCAAAAAATTGCTCTCCCCCAAATTTCTCCCGGAAAATTCATTTTTTATTTTTTAATAGCCACCTCATTTGTTTTGCTACTTTCGTATTTGATAAAGTTTAAAAGGGGTAAAGGAATAATTTTTAAAATTCTTTTCGTTTTTGCTGTTTCTTTTGGTGGGCTACTTTCTCTCGAAGTTTGGTTATCAGAACCTATTTCTTTAATTGTTATTGTTTCTTTAATTCTTTGGTGGTGGAAATTTCCTTCGGTTTTCAATCACAACATTTTAATAATTCTGGGAATAGCTGGGGTCGGAAGCATTTTAGGATTGCGCCTCACGCCTGAAATTATCATCGGACTTTTGATAATCTTTTCAATTTACGATTTCATTGCCGTTTATAAAACAAAACATATGGTTAAGATGGCCAAAGAAATGATTGAGAGTAAGGCAGTTTTGGCTTTAATTATTCCTTCAAGTTTTCGAGATTTCCGAGGAAGTTTGGGCGAGGTGAGGCCTGGAGGAAAGTTTTTAATTTTAGGCGGCGGCGACATTGTTTTTCCTTTGCTTTTTTGCGCCTCTTTAATCCCAGTTGGAATTTTAAATTCCTTAATTGTCGCCATCTTTTCCCTGATTGGCCTTTTCATCGGCTTTTACTTTTTTACTCATCAAAACGTCCGCCAGCCAATTCCCGCCCTTCCCCCAATTGCCCTTTTTTCAATAATTGGTTACTTGATTACGAAGATTTTATGAATAAAAAAATTAAGTTAGAAAAACTAAATCAAGAAATTAGAAATTGCAAAAAATGTCCTTTGTGGAAATTGAGAAAAAATACTGTTCCGGGAGAAGGACCGGCGAATGCGAAAATTATGATTTTAGGGATGGCTCCAGGAGTTGAGGAAGATAAAATTGGAAAGCCGTTCGTAGGAAGAGCAGGTAAGTTTTTAGATAAATTATTAAAAACGGCTAAAATTGAAAGAGAAAAAGTATTTATTACCTCACCATTAAAATGTTTGCCTCAGCTACCGCCAAATCGAAAACCTAAAAAAGAAGAAATCAAGGCTTGTCTATCTTATTTAGAAAAACAAATTAAAATCATTAACCCTCAAAGATTTATTTTATTAGGTGAAGTTGCTTTTTCAGTATTTTTCCCGAATAAAAAACTCGGAGATTACCGAGGGAAATTGGTTAAAAAAAATGGTAGAGAATACTTCGTCACTTATCATCCAGCAGCCGGTATAAGATTTCAAAAATTTAGAAAGATTTTAGAGAAAGATTTTAAGAAAATAGGGGAAACCATTAAAGGTTTTTAACCATATAAGTATTTTTCAATTTGTATCCTAATTTCCTAAAATAATCTCTAACTCCTGCTGCTGAAATTACAGCGATTTTATTTAGACTAAATTCTTTTTTGGTTATTCTCCCCGCTTCCTTAATTAGTTTTTTCCCAAGACCCCGATGTTGAGGGGCTAATCTTTTTTCAGCAACCGGGACAAGTTGACCATAGGTATGAATTTCGCGGACTATCGCTTTATTTTGAGAAGTGATTCGTAGGCGTAACAAACTATAAAGTTTTGTTCGGTTTTTATTTTCGAAACTTAAGAAAATTTCTTTTTCGCTTGAAGCTTCATAATCTTCTCTAAAGAGATAAACTTTCTCCTTCGGGTCATAATTTTCTCTAACTTCCCGACATCTAATACATTTGCAGTGCCAACCCCCTTCTTTCATTTTTTCCGCTAAAATCTGACGCAAATTAGAAATTTTAGCCGGGCCAGTGACAATACTACGAGATGGAATATCCCTGGTTATTCTTTGAATTCTGACATAATAAGGGATTTTCTTTTTAATTGACTTAATAAGATTTATTAATTGTTTCTCAGTATATGGTTTATATTTTCCAGCTTCCCATAATTTATACAAAGGAGCTACTTTTAATAGGGCGCAAGGATAAATCTTTAGAAGATCTGGTTGAAAATCAGGATTTCGAAATAATTCGTCAAACATTTTCTCATCGCGTTTTAAATTAGAACCGGGGAGATTGGGCATCATTTGGTACAAAACCTTAAAACCAGCATCTTTTAAAAGTTTTGTGGCTAAAATTGTTTCTTTGACTCCGTGTCCTCGTAAATTTATTTTTAAAACATCGTCATAAATTGATTGGACTCCCAACTCAACCATCGTTACCCCCAATTCTCTTAAATGTTTAATTTCTTTTTCGTTAATAAAATCAGGCCTCGTTTCGATTGAAAGACCAACAATTCTATGTTTTGCCCTCTCATTTCTTTTTTGCTCCTCCTTTAATGTTATAATTTTTCGCGTCAGTTTCGCGTTTCTGTTTCGCGTCAGTTTTGCGTTACACGCTGCAAAGCAGCGTGTAATAAACCAAGTTTGGTATCTTCTAGGATAATAACTCCATGTTCCACCAACAATTCTCAGTTCAATTTTATCTGTTGGATGCCCCTCATTTTCTAACATTTCAATTCTTTTTTTGACTTGTAAATAAGGGTCAAATTTCAATCTTTTTGCTCTCTCAACCGCCGGTTCTCCTGAGACATAACTTTTTGGAATTCCTTTTTCAATCGGACAATAAAGACATTTTCCTGGACAAGGATAAGATTTGGTCAAAACAGAGATATTAATGATTCCAGAAAGAGAACGGACCGGTCGAGTTTTGAGTAAATTTTCAATTTTCTTTGATTTTTTTATTCTTCCCTTTCTCAATAATTCGTGATAAGCTTTTAATAGCTCAATATTACTCTGGCAAGGGATTTTGTATTTTTTAGCAATAATTCTTTTGAAAAAAGCCAAATCAACCGAATTTTTTAGTCGGCTTTTAATAAGTTCTTGAATCGTCAATTCTAAAATATTCATATTCAATGAATTTTCAATTCATTTCAATCTTCAATAAATTTTCAATTTATTTCGATGGATAAAGAATACGCTAAATATTTATTAGAGAAAACTCGCCAGGATTATAACTTGATTGCTGAAGATTTTTCAAGGACCAGGGGAAAAATGTGGGAAGAATTAAAGTTTTTAGAAGAATATATTATTGATGGAGAAAAAGTTTTGGATTTGGGATGCGGGAATGGTAGATTATACGAGCTATTTAAAGAAAAATTTGTTGATTACTACGGAGTCGATAGCTCAGACAAAATGATTGAGATTGCTAAAAGTCGTTATCCTAAAATTAAATTTCAAGTAGCTGACGCTTTAAATTTACCATTTCCAGAAAATTTTTTCGATAAAGTCATTAGTATCGCGGTTTTACATCACATTCCTTCTGAAGAATTCCGCCTCCAGTTTTTAAATGAGATAAAAAGGGTCTTGAAACCAGAAGGAAAGATAATTTTACTTGTTTGGAATTTAAGTATTTGGAAAAGCTTCTTCTTTTTTTTGAAAAACTGGAAACTTGATTTTGGAGATGCTTTCATCCCCTGGGGAAAAGAAGTTTTGCGTTATGTCCATCGTTTTTCAAAAAATGAACTGAAAAAATTAGCAGAAAAAGTTGGGTTTAAAGTAAGAGAAACTAAAATTTTAAAAAGACCGAGGAGTAAAAAAAGCAATATTTTATTAGTGGCTGAAAAATAAAGAAACCCCGCTACGGGGCCCCTAGCAAAGTTTCTGCTAAAATTATATAATAAAACATCTAAAAATCAAGCCCCCATAGCTTAACGGATAAAGTACAACCCTCCGGAGGTTGGGATCTCCGTTCGATTCGGAGTGGGGGCACCAAATTGTGGATAAGTCCAACTTGACAGAAACCTCTGAGAAATTATTATTAAAGTGAGGGGGTGCGAGATGTAATTCTCTAAGGACAAACGGTTCTTAATGAAGGAGGCTGATCGCAATTGCCTGGTTAATGTCCAGCCAGACCTGAAGGGAAGCCAAGCTCGTTGAGGCTGTTCCCCCTCACTAAAGAATCCCACTGCCTTCGGTGGGGTTTTTTAGTCTGGTAATTTATGTTAAAATAAAATTGTTATGCCAAAAGAAAGATACGAAATTGTGGTTTCGGGAGCGGCTCAAATTAGCCACTGCTGTAAAGATATTGAAGCAATTTCCAAAGAGGTTGGTCGGGAAATCGCTCGACAAAACTGTAATTTGGTTACTGGAGCAACAACCGGTGTTCCTTATCTTGTTGCTTTGGGTTGTAAGGAAGCTGGCGGGTTTAGTATTGGTTTTTCTCCAGCCACTTCGGAAGAGGCTCATTTAAAAACCTACAGACTTCCTTTAGAGCCTTTTGATGTGATGATTTATACTGGAGCTGATTATGCTGGAAGGAATGTGATAATGACTAAATCAGCAGATGGAGTAATTATTATTTGTGGCAGAATGGGAACCTTGCATGAATTTGCCACTGCTTTTGAGATTCAAAAACCAACCGGGGTTTTAGAGGGGACGGGTGGGACAGCAGATAAAATAAGGAAAATTGCCACCGGTCCTTACCGAGGAGTTAAAAAAATTATTTACGAAAAGAACCCTAAAAAATTAGTTAAAAAATTAATTGAACAAATTAAAAAAGAAAAAAAGAAAAATTCTAAATACTAAAGGTCGGCGCTTCGGCAAAATAATTAATAATCATTAATTAATATTTATGCCAAACGAAGAAACTCTTCCTGAAGAAGGAAAATTAATTGGCAAAGTCACTCACTACTTTGGGAACATCGGGGTAGCAGTTTTGGAACTCACCGACACCCTGAAAGTCGGCGATACGATTAGAATAGTAGGTGGCGAAACCGATTTTACCCAGACTATTGAATCAATGGAAATTGAACACCAAAAAGTTGAAGTCGCTAAGGCCGGCGATTCAGTAGGATTAAAAGTAGGCCAAAAGGTTAGAGAAGGCTACAAAGTTTACAAATTGTAAATTTCAAATTTTATGGAAATTGAAATTATTTGCCAGCTACTTTTGGCTACTTTTTTGGGCGCTTTGATTGGGTTAGAAAGGGAAATAAAGAGAAAAGGAGCTGGACTCCAAACTTATAGTTTGGTTTCTCTGGCCACCTGTCTCTTTGCTATAATTTTATTTCAATTCTTAAATCTATCTTCTGGGAAAGATACAATCTTTAATCTCGCCGGACTTATTCAGGCAGTTGCTATTGGCCTTGGTTTTATTGGGGCAGGGGTGATTTTCCGACAACCATCAGGAATTGTAGGATTAACTACCGCCGCCGGTTTGTGGGTGGTAGGAGCTATCGGAATAGCCACCGGAGCCAAACTCTATTTTCTGGCTATTTTTACCACCCTTCTAGCCCTCCTAATTCTATCTGGCTTTGGCTTATTAGAAGAGAAATTTTTTAAAAAATAGATATTGAGAGGAAAACTCTATGCTTTTCATTGCCGATTTCCATTTGCACTCAAAATACTCAAGGGCGACATCGAGCCAGATGAATCTGGAAAATCTGGATAGATGGGCAAAAATTAAGGGAATTAAAATTTTAGGAACAGGAGATTTCACTCATACCGAATGGTTTA
>CAYXSK010000003.1:0-16224 GCA_964466325.1 uncultured Candidatus Saccharibacteria bacterium
TCGGAACTCACGCTTTGGTGCAGGAAAAAGTGGAATTTAAAAAACTGGGGCTGGTAATTATTGACGAACAGCACCGTTTCGGAATAGAGCAAAGGGCAAAACTCTGCCGCAAGCAGGACTTTTTGCCCCACCTGCTTTCAATGTCAGCCACGCCAATCCCGAGAACGCTGGCTTTGACCATTTACGGCGACCTAGATTTGTCGTTGATAAAAGAAATGCCCAAAGGGAGAAAAAAAATAATCACTAAAATCGTTCCGCCTGAAAAAAGGCAGGAGGCCTATAATTTCATCAGAAGCGAAGTTAAATCTGGCAGGCAGATATTTGTAATTTGCCCAAGAATTGAACCAACGAGGCCCGACCTCGTTAATGAGGTCGGGTCTCATAGTTGGGCCGACGTGAAAGCAGTGAAAGAAGAATATAAAAAACTTTCAGAAAATATTTTTCCTGATTTGAATGTGGGCATGCTTCACGGCAAAATGAAAACTGAAGAAAAAGAAAAAGCGCTTATAAGTTTCAGGGAGAGAAAAACCGATATACTGGTTTCAACATCAGTTATAGAGGTGGGCATTGATTTTCCAAACGCCACCATCATGATGATTGAAGGAGCGGACAAATTCGGCCTAGCTCAGCTCCACCAGTTCAGAGGAAGAGTAGGAAGAGGAGAACACCAGTCATATTGTTTTCTTTTCAGCGAATTCCGGTACAATCCCCGCCTGAAAGCAATGGCTCTCTGCCAAGACGGTTTTGAACTGGCGGAAAAAGATTTGAGATTAAGGGGCCCCGGAGATTTAACCGGCCAAAGACAATGGGGTTTTCCTGATTTCGTAATGGCATCATTAAAAGACATTACACTCGTTGAAAAAACGCGGGAAGCGGCTAAGGAAATTTTAGGAAAAGACCCTGAATTAAAAAAATACCCCCTACTCCGCCAGAGAATAGAGGAATTTAGAGAGAAAATTCACCTCGAATAGCGAACTTTTTCAGTGACCCAAAAACCGAGGGGTTTGTTTATCATCAATCTAATCTGAGCGTCTAAAGCTGGTAAGCTTCCAAAAGCAATCAAGGTAATTGGTAAAAACAACCACTGTAAAATCATAAATAAATTTTTCCAGCGAGAACATCGAGCTGGTCTGGGAGGTAAAAGTAAAAAAGAAATGACAGCTGAAGTGAGCATGCCAATCATAGCGATTGTCATAATGGTGCTGGTAATCTTTGGTAAATTGTAAGAAAGCAAGGTGACATTAAAAGCTTCGCCTCCTAAAATAAGAGGTAACCAGCCTAAAAAGAAAATAAGCAAGGCGACCACCGCCCAAGACCAGAATCCTTCGAGAATAATAAAGGAGTGACGAAATTTCTCTTTCAAAGAAATTTTTTTATTTTTTAGAAAGCCGTAAAGAATGAAGGGGATATTTTCGCAGCCCCAGGCCCAACGCCGTTGTTGCTTATATTGATTAATTATCGTTCTGAAGGGGGTCTTAGCTAAAACAGCATCCATGGAAACCGGATAGTGTAGAGGAATAACTCGATAATCGCCATTATAATTTAAATAGGACTTCCAAAAAATCCGAGAGTCATCAGAAACTAAATTAGAAGGATAGCCAACTTCTTCAAAAATTTTAAAAGGCATGGAATGGGAAGAATAGGTTACCAGTTGTTCCGGTCTTTCCTGTTGCATCATTTGCCAGAAGGTGCCAGAAGTAGAAATTACCCTCGAAAAAGCCGGGGCATCCCAGATATTATTGTTGTAAACTGGGACAGGTTGATAGCTCGATTTTTGAGGATTTTTTGTAGTTAGATAATGAAAGGCGAGGCAGGCAAAATACTGAGGATAGGGCCTGGTGTCAATATCAAAATTAGAGACAATAATATTTTCAGATGGTATTGATAAAATTTTTTCTTTAGCTGCGTTAATTGCCCAGGCGACATTGGAACCCTTGCCGGCTATTTCACCGGGAATATTTTGGGGATGGCAGGTGACCAAAAATTTAAAAAATTTTCCAGCAAATTCTTTTTCAATTCCTTTAGCTGTCTCTTGGCTAAGCTTACCTGCTCTCTCTTCGGTGGCTAAGACCAAAATCAAATTTTCTTTGGGATAATCTGCAGCTACCAAAGATTCTAAAGTTGGTCTGACGATTTCAATTCCCTCTTGATGCATTGGCAGAATTATTAAATGGTAAATGTTTTTCCAGTTCTTGGTCGGTAGTCGATTTAGTTTTGCCAGCCAATCAATTTTAAGGTTTCTCCTCATTTGCCGCCAGGAGACAATTTGATGAAAAGATAAATAAAGAATACGGAGCAACCAATAAATATCAAAAATAATAATAAAAATTGCCACCACAATGGGTGCTAAGCATGAGAGCAAAATTGCCATGCCCAAGGTTCCCAGAGAAAGAGCGGCTGGCAGCATTTCAAAAAACCGATAGATGAGTCTTTCTTTAGGATTTTTCAAATCCTGAGCTCGGACAAGATTTAGGTAATCGGATCGCATGCGGCCCCGATGGGAATCGAACCCATGTTTTTTCATTGAAAGCGAAATTTCCTAACCACTAGAAGACGGGGCCTATAGAATCATTACAAATTTTATCTTAAAGATTGAAAAAAATCAAGTGAATTGATAGAATAATAAAATATATGAAAGAATTGTCAAAGGTTTACAATCCGAAAGAAGTGGAAGAGAAGATTTATAATCTCTGGCTAAAAAGTGGTTTTTTTAATCCTGATAAACTTTCTGGTAAGAGAAAAAAAACTTTTACCATTGTCATCCCGCCGCCAAACATTACGGGATCCCTCCATATGGGTCATGCCTTAAACGCTACTATCCAGGATATTTTAATTCGCTGGAAGCGGCTTCAAGGATACAAAACTTTGTGGCTGCCAGGCACCGACCATGCCGGCATTGCTACCCAAAATGTGGTGGAAAAAGAATTAAAAAAAGAAGGATTAACGCGTTTTGAGTTGGGTAGAGAAAAATTTCTGGAAAGGGTTTGGCAATGGAAAGAAAAGTACGGAAATATCATTTTGGAACAATTTAAAAAAATGGGGTCTAGTTGCGATTGGTCGAGAACTCGTTTCACTTTAGACAAAGAATATATTAAAGCGGTTGAAACGGCATTTTTACATTACTACAAAAAGGGCTGGATTTATCAGGGAGAGAGGGTAGTTAATTGGTGTCCGAGATGCCAGACATCTCTCTCGGATTTGGAAATAGAGTACAAAGAGGAAAAGGGGAATTTATGGTATATTCGTTATCCCCTAAAAGGTTTCGCGTCTGTTTCGCGTTCTGTTTCGCGTCTGTTTCGCGATTTCATTACGGTGGCGACTACCAGACCGGAGACAATGCTGGGAGATACGGCCGTGGCGGTGAATCCGAGAGATAAAAGATACAAAAATTTAGTTGGGGAAATCGCAATATTGCCTTTAGTCAATCGGGAAATTCCGATAATTGCTGACAGATTGGTTGACCCAAAGTTTGGAACTGGAGCAGTCAAAATAACTCCAGCCCATGATTTAACCGACTACGAAATTTCTCTAAGACACAAATTACCAATAATTCAAGTGATCGATGAGCATGGGCTCATCTCCCGTCCTCGCTTCGCTCGGCCTATAGATGAAAAAGCAAAAATAACTACAAAAGCTCCCCTTCCCTATCAGGGATTAAAGACTTTAGAGGCACGCCAAAAAGTGGTTGAAGATTTGGAAAAACTCGGACTTTTAGAAAAAATTGAAGACTACATCCATCAAATTCCGAAATGTTACCGATGCGCAACGACAGTAGAATTAATCCCTTCAAAACAGTGGTTTTTGAAAATGCCGGAGTTAGCAAAAATGGCAATTAAGGCGGTGAAATCTGGAAAAGTAAAATTTATTCCCAAAAGATTTGAAAAAACTTATTTTGACTGGCTAAAAAATATAAAAGACTGGTGCATTTCCCGCCAAATCTGGTGGGGACACAAGATTCCCGTTTCTGGTGCTGTCGATGTTTTAGATACTTGGTTTTCTTCAGCTCTCTGGCCATTTGCTACATTAGGATGGCCCAATGAAACTAAAGATTTAAAAAATTTTTATCCAACTGATGTGCTTTCGACTGATAGGGGAATTATAAATTTATGGGTGGCGAGAATGATTTTTTCCGGAATGGAATTTATGAAAAAGGTGCCTTTTCGAGATGTCTATATCCATGCCACGGTTTTAACTAGAGAAGGAAAAAGGATGTCAAAATCGCTTGGTACCGGCATTGACCCAATGGGATTAATTGAAAAGTACGGGGCCGATGCCACTCGGTTCGGAATTGCCTGGCAAATTATGGGAGGACAGGATATCAGATTTGTGGAAGATAATATTGTAATGGGAAGAAAATTCTGTAATAAACTGTGGAACGCTTCAAGGTTTGTTCTTATGAACAAACCTTCACAGATTAACACAGATTTTAGTTCGCTTCGCTCACCACACCGATTTACACAGATTGAAAATTTAACTGTGGCGGATAAAAGGATATTAAAAGCTTTAGATAAAACAATAAAATCTGTTAATAGGGACCTAGAAAGTTTTCGATTTGGAAGGGCGGCGCGACGGCTTTATGATTTTTTCTGGCACGATTTCTGTGACATTTATATAGAATCGACGAAATCACAAATCACAAATTCCAAATCACAAACCGAGAAAGAAAATACGCAAACGGTTTTATTATATGTATTGCTCAATTCTTTGAAGCTTTTGCATCCCTTCATACCTTTTATCACTGAAGAGATTTACCAGAAGTTACCAACAAAAAACAAAAAGAAATGTTTAATGGTTGAAGATTGGCCCATATGAGTTATCCTCTCTACATCTTTTTTGGTTTAGCTCCGAGTATAATCTGGTTGCTTTTTTATCTTCGGAAAGATGCCCATCCGGAATCCAACCCAATGGTCTTAAAAATTTTCTTTTGTGGAATGATGGTAGCCATACCGGCAGTTTTCTTAGAAATAGGAATTTTTGAAGAATTTAATAAACTAAACCTTCCAACAATTGTCATTGCCATTTTAAATGTGTTTTTGGGGGTAGCCCTGGTAGAAGAATTTTTGAAATATTTAGTGGTAAAAAAACAGGTGATAGGCAATCCCGAGTTTGATGAACCAATTGATGCCATGCTTTATATGGTAATCGCTGCTTTGGGATTTGCTGCTATAGAGAACATTTTAATTTTGTTTCCTCTGGGACCAAAAATTCTTTTTGGCCAAGCTTTTTCAATCAGTGTTTTTCGATTTTTGGGAGCGACTTTTTTACATGCTTTGTGCTCAGGAACAGTGGGATATTTTTTGGCTTTGTCTTTTTTTGAAACAAAAGGCCGACTAAAATTGCTCTCCGCTGGTCTGGGGATAAGTGTTTTCTTGCATGGACTTTATAATTTTGCCATAATGGAAATGGAAGGGAGTTTGAAATTTTTGATTCCGGCAGTTATTCTGCTTAGTTTAGCTATTTTTGTTTCTCTGGGTTTTCAAAAGTTGAAAAAATTAAAAAGTGTTTGTAAAATAAAATAATATGCCAGATTCTTTTTTTGAAAAATTAAAAAAGGGGATGGGGATTGAAACGCCGCCAAGGGAAGAGATAATCGAGGAACCCCAAAAAAAGCGGGCTCCTCAGCGCTTGAAAACCAAAACTCCTCGAAAGGAAATTACGCCCGCGCCTCGTGAGTTAAAAGTTAAAGCGCCTGAGATAGTTGAGGAAAAGATAGAAATCAGCCAACCCGTTGTTAAAGAAGAAGTTCAGGAAGAAAAAGAAGAAATCAGAGAACCCTCCCCCGCTGTAAGCGGGGCTATGGAGGGCAAGGAAAAATGGCCGGCTTTTGGCGCCGAACCAGAAGGAGAATTGGCGATTGATGTTTATCAAACCGAAACTCATTTGGTTATCCAGTCAGCCATTGCTGGAGTGAAACCAGAATTTTTAGATATTTCAATGGAAAGAGACATCGTTGCCATTAAAGGAGTGAGGGAAAAGCCATTTGAAGAAGAAGGAGATTATTTTACTCAGGAATGCTACTGGGGTCCATTTTCCAGAGAAGTCATCTTGCCAGTTGAGGTTGACCCTGACCGAGCAGAAGCCACAATGAAAGAAGGAATTTTGACCATCAGAATCCCCAAAATTTTAAGAGAGAAAAAGAGGATGATTAAGGTGAAGACCTAGGTAAGAAATTTTCAATATAGTGCGGACGGTGGGACTCGAACCCACACGGAGATTTACTCCCTATGGTTCTAAGCCATAGTTGGCTACCAATTTCAACACGTCCGCCTTAATCATTCTATCTTTTTTGAAACAAAAATCAACCCCGCCCACGGGGTTGATTTTAGTCAATCGAAATTAGGCCTTTCTTCTAAACTTTAAGGAATGTCTTAGGTAGAGTTTTCTATACTCCTAGCGATAAGATTGAAGTGACAAGGGTTGGAATGGCTTTAGCTAAAAGAGCAACAACCACGCCGATGGCTCCGTAGAGAATATAATTTCTACCAGTGGTTATTTTCTCAGGGGTTCCAGCAGATGTTGCTAAAACAAAGCCGCCATAAACTATCATAATTCCAGCCACCACTATCACAAAGACAAATACCCAATCAGTCACCGTATAAACGGCGTCCATCAAACAGCAGGTTCCGCAAGTATTGGTAGTACTACTAAAAAGGCAGACACCCGAAGCTGGACAGACAAATCCTTTGGCTACCCAGGTAGCCCCACTAAGATCGTGCCGCAGTGTGCATTGACCAGCTATTTCTGTTGGGGCTGTCACGGCCGAAACTACCATCGGTACAGCCAAAACTGCCAAAAAAATCGATAAGGTTAAAGCAGATAAGATTTTTTTCATTTTTATAGCTATATTTTAAAATTTAGTTCGACCTTTGAAGTTTTTCACGCTCCTAATAATTGTTTTATCACGCTGACAATGCCTTTGGCAAACAAAAGGATGGCTAAACCAACGAGCGTCCAAAGAATTAATTTTTTGGCTCGGTCAATTTGTTGAGGATTACCGCCTGCGGTAGCTAATAAAAAACCGCCAATAATTATCATCAGGGGCACAACAATAATAGCAATGGTAAAAATAAAATTAATGAGATTGTCGATAATATCTTCGAGCTTGGTCGCTCCCAGGGGGTTGGGAATTTCAATGGTTACAGCTAAAGCACCTAGCGGCAGGATTAAGCTAATTAAGCTTAGAATTAAAAGAATCTTTTTCATTAATATATTATATCAATTATTTCGTAAATATCAAACCATAGTGATAAGCGCCGGCTTCAAATTCCTTTTCCACTTTTAAATCAAGTTCTTCGGCAATCTTTTTAATATCTTCAGGCGATACTCGCTGGGCTGGTAGGGGCCCAACCAAAGGTTGGGAGGGTGGTGGGAGGGTTGGAGTCCAGTCAACAACTAAAATTTTCCCGCCGGGCTTTAAAATTCTTCTCCCTTCTTCCAAAACCATTTTTTTGTCTTCGCATTGAAATAGTAAATTAGTCATCAAAACCAAATCGCAACTTTCTTTAAGGAGCTTAGCTCCTTTTTCAATATCAGCCCGAATGATTTCAATATTAAAAATTTTTCCCAGTTTAGCTTTTGCCCTTAAAGCCGAAAGGGGCTCCTCTAAGATATCTATAGCATAAACTTTTCCTTCCTCCAAAATTTTTGCCAAAGGAATTGCCCAGCCGCCAGAACCCGAACCAAAATCACAAGCTGTCATACCTTTTTTTAGTTTGAGCTGTCTGAGAATTTCGTTGGGGTTGAGAAAGCCTTCCATATTTATTATTCGCGGCTTAGATACAAGCTGCTGAAGCTACTTTGTCGCCCGCTTCTAATTTCATAATCCTCACTCCCTGGGTAGCTCTCGACAATTTTGGAATTTGAGAAATTTTTGTTCTAATCACCTGGCCCTTTTGAGAAATGACAATTAAATCTTCTTCGGCACCAAGTAGAACTCTCGAAGCCACTAAATCTCCAGTTTTTTGGGTTACCTGAGCGGTTTTAATTCCAGTCCCTCCCCTACCCTGCAATCTATATTCTTTCAAATCGGTTCTCTTGCCATAGCCATTTTCCGTCACCACCAATAAATAATTTTGACTTTTTATTACGTCCATTCCTACCACCTCATCAGCCCTTCTTTTCAACCTAATTCCCTTCACTCCGGCAGCCGAGCGGCCCATTGGTCTTATCTCTTTTTCTTTAAATCTGATGGCCTGACCTTTTTTAGTAACTAAAATTATTTCATCTTCGCCAGTAGTTTTTTGAACCCGCCTCAAAAGGTCTCCTTTTTTTAAGTTGATAGCGATTAAACCTGATTTTCTGACATTCTCAAACTCGACTATCGCTGTTTTTTTCATTATACCATCTCGGGTCACCATAGCTAAATACTTTGTCCCCAAGCTTTCATCTTCTTTACCAAGAGCCAAAATAGATAAAACTTTTTCTTCAGAGGAAATTTCCAAAAAATTCAAAAGCCCCCGACCTTTAGCTACTCGGGTGCCTTCAGGAATTTCATAAACCGGGGTTCGGAAAACTTTGCCAGAATCAGTAAAAAATAAGAGAAAATCGTGGGTATTGGCAGTTAAAAAGTGTTCAACAATATCTTCGCCGATGGTTTTCATTCCCATAATTCCTTTTCCTCCTCTTTTTTGAAGTTTGTAAGTGGCAGGATTTATTCTTTTGATATAACCTCCTTGAGTCAGGGTAATAATCGTTTCTTCAGCTGGAATTAAATCTTCTTCAGCAATTTCACCCACTCTTTGGACAAAAACCTTAGTCCTTCTTCCATCACCAAAATTCTCTTTTAATTGAGCCAACTCCTTTTTAATAACCTCTTTTATTTTCTGAGGACTCTTTAAAATGGTGGCTAATTCCTTTATTTTTACCTGGATTTCTTTTAGCTCATCTTCAATCTTCTTTCTTTCCAATTTTGCCAGAGCTGATAATTTTGTCTCTAAAATGGCATTGGCCTGAATTTCGGTCAGACGGAAGCGCTTGATTAAATTTTTCTGAGCATCTTCTCGGCTATCTGATTGTTTAATCGTTTTAATGACGGCATCAATATTGGCCAAGCATTTGTCTAATCCTTCCAAAATATGAGCCCTTTCTTTAGCTTTTTCTAAATCGTATTTAGTTCTTCTAAAAACTACTTCCTTTCGATGTCCAATAAAGTAATTTAACAACTCAACCAAATTCAACACCCGGGGCTGGATGCCATCAACTAAGGCAAGCATATTTAAATGGAAATTTTTTTGAAGGTCAGTAAATTTATAGAATCGATTTAGAATTTTCTGGGGATAGGCATCTCTCTGTAAATCAATAACAATCCGCATCCCTTCTTTGTCTGACTCATCTCTAATATCTCTGATTCCTTCAATCTTTTTTTCCGAAACTAAATTAGCAAACTGCTCCACCAAAGCTGATTTTTGAACCTGGAAGGGAATTTCAGAAATGATGATTTGGGTTCTTTTTTCAGATTCAACAATTTCTGTTTTTCCCCTGACTAAAATTGGACCTTTGCCTTGGGAATAGACTTGAATTATTTCTTTTTGATTAAAAATCTGGCCTCCGGTTGGGAAATCGGGCCCGCGGATCCATTGGAAAAGGTCTTCGGTCTCAGCTTTTGGGTGGTCAATTAAGAAAATTATGGCATCGCAAACTTCAGAAAGGTTATGGGGAGGAATGTTTGTTGCCATACCAACGGCAATTCCCAGGGAGCCATTTAATAAAAGCTGGGGAACTGGCGAAGGTAAAACAGTCGGTTCTTTTCTCGTCCCATCATAATTATCAACAAAATCAACCGTATTTTTTTCGATGTCTTTTAACATCTCTTCACCGATTTTGGAAAGTCGAGCTTCCGTATAGCGATAGGCGGCAGCAGAATCTCCATCTATTGAGTTGTGGACAAATACGCCAGTAGCTAAAGCAAAATTATGCCAAGGCTCAATGGTTAAATCATAAACATCTTCTTTCTTTTGAAGAATTTTTATACTAACCACTCGGTGATTATTTTTTTGGTTTATTTCAGATAATAATAGAAGTTGATTGTTCCCATAATATTTTTGAATCCCCAAATCCCACCTGGTAAAGCTCTTAGTCCCAAAAATTTCTTTTCTTGCCTTCTCAAAATTTTCTTTATTTAAGGGAAAATTATTAGTTATTAGATAATCGCATATTTTTAGAAATTTTTTCTTGCCAGTTAAATTGGTTATTCTTTTTTTATTGCTAGCGACGATTTTTTCATGAAATAATTGTCTATATTCGGGAATTCGCCACATCCTTTTTAATGTCGCTGACGCCCTCTTGCTAAATATCTCAATGAGTTCTGGGTGGTTTTTAATATATTGTTTATTTATTTCGCTTAAAAATCTAATCTTTTTTTCTCTGTAATCTTTGTCTTTCCAATTTTCTGAATTTCTTTTAGATAATCGCTCAGAATAAATCTTTCTATTTTTTTCGTTAGACCAGAATTTCTTTCTGCCTTCCGCTATTTTCTTTACATATGCTGGGTCATTCTTGTGGCGCTCTGAGGCGATATCCTTATGATATTGCCAATGGTCTTGCCATTGAATCCTCAAAACATTATCTGGATTGTTATTTAATTTATTAAAATCTTTGTGATGTCGGATTCTCCCAGCGCTTTTTTTATAAATCCTATTTTCTAAATTCCATCGGTCGGCTAAATGATGTATATACTCCCATACCTCTTTTAGGGGTTGATAAATTATTTCATATCCTTTTAAATTTTTATCTTCGCCATCATAAGATTTTACATAAAACGGCATTAACGAATCTCCTGGTTTTAAATCTTTAGCTTCTTTATACTCTCCATTTCTCAACATGAATCGATGATCTAATGTACATTTAATTTTTTCACCATTATCTAACATTACTTCCATTATTTTTTCATCTTTCCTTGTTAGTCTTGGATTTTTAATTTCAGCAATTTCGATTTTTTTAGTTTGGGGATTAAAAGTGAAAGTCCAATGTTTTTTGCCCTGTTTTTGTTCTGTTATTAATTTTCCGAAATTCAAATTTCTTCCGTCGGTTAACCTAACTTTTGTATCTTCTGTGAAACAACCAAAATTTCCTTGACCCTGAATTAAAGGATATCTCAAAGAGAAATCCTGAGCCATGCGAACTAAAGCATCGTATACCGCCACATCACCGTGAGGATGGAATTTTGCTAATACCCCTCCGATAACTGCTGCTGATTTTCTGAATTTGGCGTCGTGTCTTAGCCCTTCTTCCAGCATCGCATACAATATCCTCCGGTGGACTGGTTTTAAGCCATCTCTGACGTCGGGCAAAGCCCGAGAAATAATCACCGACATGGCATAGTCAATGTAGCTTTCTTTCATTTCCTCAGTGATTTCTCTGGGTTTTATCTGGCCTATCTCGGTATTTATTAATTTTTTAGGTTTTTCTGCCATAAAATTTACGGCTGCAATACTATTATTTTAGCCTCTTCTGGAGAGATGTCTTTCTTTTTTATTGATAATTTATTTTGGGGCTCAATTGATTTTATGCCTAGGGCTTTTAAAAATTTTTCTAATCCTTCCAGTTTTACCTTCAGTTTTGGTATCTGATAATGCATAGGGATTGTAATTCTCGGCTCAATCTGGGACATTATTTTTAGGGCTTCCTTGGCTGAGATGGTGTAAACCCCGCCAACCGGAATCATCAAAATATCAATATCGCCGATTTTTTCCAGCTGCTCCTCAGTCAATTCTTTTTGACCAAAGTCACCCAGATGACAAAGACGAAGATCTTCGGCCTCCATTATATAGATGGTATTTGGGCCCCTTTCTTGACCTTCTTTATTATCATGCCAGGAAGGGATTCCCTGGATAAAAACTTTTTTAACCTCGTACTCGCCAGGACTATTGATGAGAAGAGGGGCTCCCGAAACTGCTTTCAGGTTATTATGGTCATAATGACTGTGAGTGACAAGCAAAAGATCGGCTTCCAACTTGGGAAGTTTTAAGCCGATTTCCTCTGAGAAAGGGTCAATGATAAGGCGGGTCTCTTCGTCTTTATTGCGCCTGGCTGTTATTTGAAAACAGGCCTGTCCATGCCATTGGATAGTCATAATATTTTATTTTATCACGACTATTGCAAAAACTCAAGAATTATTGTAAATTAGGGGATATGGATATGAAGGAATTATTAGAAAAAATAGAAAAAAACAATCTGATTAGGCCTTTGAAAGTAGGAGAGATTGTTGAAGGGAAGGTGATTGGCAAGGGACAATCTTCTCTTTTTTTAGATTTGGGGGCAAGAGGAACGGGAATAATTTATGGAAAAGAGTTTTTTGAGGCAAAAGAAGAATTAAAGAATCTGAAAAAGGGAGATAGTGTCTTTGCCAAAATAATAGACCTGGAAAATGAAGATGGTTATGTGGAGTTATCAATGAGCGGAGCTTCCAAAGAATTGAGCTGGATAAAGCTTAGTCAAATAAAAGAAAGAGGCGAAGAAATCTCGGTTAAAATTTTGGGAGCAAATAAAGGAGGACTGATTTGCGAGGTTTTTGGCATCCAGGGTTTCATTCCCGTCTCTCAATTGGATAGTTCGCATTATCCGAGAGTAGAAAATGGCAATCAAGAAAAAATTCTGAGAGAACTGCAAAAATTTGTCGGCCAGGACTTGGAGGTTAAGATTTTCGACTTATCTCCGAGAGAAGAAAAGCTTATCTTGTCGGAAAAGGCAAAAGCAACTGAAAAAATAAAAAAGCTTTTGGAAAATTATAAAGTGGGAAATATTGTTGAAGGAAAAATCACTGGCATTACTGATTTCGGGGCTTTTTTACGATTTGGCCAAGACCTCGAAGGATTAATTCATATTTCGGAATTAGATTGGAAACTGATTGAAGACCCAACCGAGGTTGTCAAAATCGGCCAAATCGTTAAGGCAAAAATTATTGATATTTCCGGTGATAAGGTTTCTTTATCTCTGAAAGCTCTGAAAGAAGATCCCTGGTTAGACATCGAGAAAAAACATAAAAAGGGAGACATAGTTTCAGGAAAAGTAACCAAATTTAATCCTTTTGGTGCTTTTATCCAAATAACTCCGAGAATTCAAGGGTTAATTCATATTTCTGAATTCGGAAATAGGGGAAGAATGGAAGTCAAATTAGAGATTGGTAAAAAATACGATTTCCAAATTTTAGAAATCCGTCCCGAAGAACACCGAATGAGTTTGAAACTCGTCGAAAATCGAGCTCCCAAAGGAAGCGAAGATTGAGATGAATCGAAGATTCATCGAAAAATAAACAAACATTCCAAAAAAACTACAAAAAACATAATCAAGCCCTAGGGCTTGACTTTTTATTTGAAATTTAGTATAATAAAAACACTAAAATGGACATTAATTACCAAAAGATAATTCTCCCTACCCGACCTCAACCGGATACAATTTTAGGAATTTTTCTTCTAAAAAAATTCGGGAAAGAAAAATATCCGGGAATTGAAAAAGCCGGAGTCGAAATTTGGCAAGAACTACCGAAAAATGAAACAGCTGGGTCTCTGGAGAAAAAAGGAATTTTAGTCTTAGATTTAGGCGGCGGAAAATTCGACCATCACCAGACAGGAAAAACCTTGTCCCAGTTGGTAGCCGAAGATTTAGAGATTTCCAATAATCCAACAATGAAAAAACTTTTACTTTATGGAGAAAGGGATGATAAATATGGTTTAGGAACAATTTCTTCCGATCCCATTGATAAGGCCTTTGGTTTGTCTGGGCTGATTGCCTCTCTTAATAGGGTTTTTCCAAAAAATCCCGAGAAAGTTATCGAAACGATTTTACCGCTTATTGAAGCTCATTATTTAGAAGAGAGAAAGAAAGTTGAAGAATTGCCACAGGAATTCGAAGAAAAATTAAAAGAAAGTAAGGCTGAAGTTTTTGAGGTGAAACAAGGTGAAAAAAAATTGAAAGTAATAGTTTTAGAATCTGATAATTTGAGTATGGCTGGTTGGCTAAGATCTTCCGATGGCGAAAAAGCTGATGTTGTCTGCCAAAAAGTAAGTTCGGGATATGTCAACATTTTAACCAAACCTTTAAAAAAAGTTGATTTAAGGTGGCTATCTGCTTATATAAGAAACGAAGAGGCAAAATTAAGAGGGAGAAGATTAAGATATTTAACGCCTGATTTAATGCAGCCCGGAAAAATTCCCGAAATCCCGGAGTGGTATTATGACCGGGCAACTAACTCAGTTTTAAACGGGGGCCCAAATCCAAAAGGAATTTTGCCTACGGCTATTCCCTTCCAAAGTTTAAAAGAAATTTTAAAAGAGGCCTTATCACAAGAAACGCCAACCAGAAAAGTTCCTTTAAAATCAGGAGCTGGCCAGTATTTTTTAGAAATTCGATTGCCAATTGAAATAGCCAAAGAAATTAAAAAAATGTTAATTGGCTTGCCAGCTGGAATTAAGGTTCACTTATCAGAAAATTATCACATCACTTTAATTTATTTGGGAAGCTTAGGAGAGGAGCTTTCTAAGACAATTAGGGTAATAAAAAATGTTTTAAGAAATTTCAAGCCCTTTGAGATTATCATTGATGGAAAAAATTTCAAATCAGGTCGGGTTCCAGGTTATCCAACAAAGGCATTCTATTTTGAAATTAAAGACTACAACCCACCCGCCACCCTCCCCGCCAAAGGCGGGGCCCCTGGAGAGGGTGGAAAAATTTTAAGAGAAATAAGAAATAATTTAGAGAAAGAGGTCTCAAGTTTCCAAAAAGAGGAATTTTTCCCTCATTTAACCGTTGCTACTGCCCTTCCCCGAATTGAAGAAAAGGTGATAAGAGAAGCGGAAATGAAAGTCAAAGATGGAAAAAAAATTAAATTCTTGGTGGAAAAGATTCGTCTCACCGAAATTTTAAGAAAACCATCCGGTGAAGCAATTTACAAAGTAAAAGGTAATTTTTATCTTTAATTCCCTCTTGCCTTTTGAGTTAGAAACTTAAAGGGGAGGAGAGAATTAGTTCTCTTCACAAGCAAATAAAGGAGGTGCGCAGTGGAAAAACTGCGGTTCTATGAAGAAGCCGGTATTGGAGCGTCGGTGCTTCTGCCGGGAAAGAGACACGGAGAAGAACTGGAGATCGGTGAGCATGGTGTGCTTGCCATCCCCACAGGTCTGAAGCCAGCCGGGTTTCACCTTGTGTTGGTTGTCCCTCAGGAGGCCAGAATGGTCCTTGTTCACCGGAATATTGCCCAGGATAAAGGCGCTTATCATCGCCACGCCCTCGCTCAACTCGGTGGTGACTCTTCTGAAGGATTCACCACTTGGGTGATGCATGACCCTATCCTAGTAATGAGGGTTGGGCAGAACGTCTGGACTGTCTGGCACGGTGTAAAGCCTAATCGGGTTGATTGCTGGACACTGGAAAATGATGGCTGCTGTACTCTATTTCAAGTTGGCGTCATCACCCATGATGACGGCCTAACTTTTCGTCTCCTCAGTCGATGGGGATGGAGCGGTCAGTTATTCCAAGACCAGCAACGGGGTATCGTCGGTAAGCCCAACGATCCTGAATGGGGATCTTTTGATGCCAGACGTCCAATCTTGGACGACCCTGGCTTCAAAAAACTCCTTGAGGAAACTACGCTCCAGCCTTGGACAGGCACGCCCGAGGAACTCGATCCTTCGTTGGATCCGGTTCCTAGCCCCGGCCATGCAAGGTTACAGTGGTATTCCCCATTTGCTGGGCAAACCGGCCAAGGTCCAGCTGTCCTCTATGACGGCTCAGCTGCCTGGGTTCACGGCATGGACGTCCGTGATCCACCAGACCCTGACGGGATCAAACGGCTGTACCGGAATAACCTTGTTTCCTACGCCGGCACCCATACGAACTGGGGGACAAAAAAGGAGGGTCCTCCAAAACTCCTCTGTGTCAAAAGGGTCCAATAGGAAATTTTCCTTGCGGATCAAACCCCCGTTAAAGCCATTAACGGGGGTTTAAAATTTGACAAAATTAAAACTTTATGCTAAGGTAAAATCGGTTCCTAAGGCAGTGATGGAGAAAGAAAATACATTATAAGGAGGAAACACATGGCTGAAAAGCAAGAAGGGAAATCTTCCTTCGGAGAGCGGCTCGCTGTACTCCGCGAACAGAGAGCCCAAGGGAAGAGCGTAGGACAAATCCTAAACGAGGCCCATGAGGGTCTACTCTACTCGAAAGAGTTTTTTGGGGCAGTCGCGGATACGGACACTCTAGGAATAGCCTATCTCAGGAATGTCCTGGGGT
>CAYXSK010000004.1:0-12615 GCA_964466325.1 uncultured Candidatus Saccharibacteria bacterium
TTTTCTTAACCTTCCTGAGTTTTTTTGTAGTTTTTTTGGTTTTTGGCGACATATACATCATTATCCCATTATTCAATAAATTTCAACCGTTTAATCATTTTTGCTCTTAATTTATTTTTTGGCAACATGCCCCAAACTGCTCTTTTTAAAACCTCGGCCGGCCTCTTTTCAAAAAGATCTTTTAAAAGGGTTTCTTTCCCGCTCCCCAGATATTCTGAGTGGCGAAAATATTTTTTTTGTTCCAATTTCCTGCCGGTAATTTTCAACTCATCAACATTTTTAACAATAACAAAATCTCCCATATCTTTATAGGGAAAAAAATCGGACTTATGCTTCCCTCTCAATAAAACTGCAATTTCAGAAGCTAATCTACCTAGAACTTTATTGGTAGCGTCAATAGTATGAGTTTTACGGATGTTTTTTCCTTGTTGGGTGGTGGGTGGGTTGGAGTCCATTTTATTTAACTAATTCTATGATGGCCATTTTTGCCCCATCTGATTTCCTTGGTCCCAATTTAATAATTCTTGTATATCCTCCTTTTCTCTCTTTGTATCTTGGAGCAATCTCATTAACTATTTTTCTTACTATTTCGGGAGAAAAAAAACGAGCTAATAATCTCCGGGAGTGGAGGTCGCCGATTTTTGCCTGGCTAATCTGCTTTTCAGCAAAAATTCTCGCCTCTCTTGCTTTGGCTTCAGTAGTTTTAATTTTTTCTTTCAAAAAAAGGGAAGTAACTAATGCTTTTAGTAAGGCCTTTCTCTGATCTTTTTTTCTACTTAGTTTTCTTTGTTTTTTTTGCCTTCGCATGTTTTTTTATTGGTTTAGAAATTCGCTTTTTTCTCACTTTTTCAGCTAGCCCCGTAGACAGCTGAAGGCTTTCCTTCGGGGCTTCTTCAAAGGTCTCGGCAAATAAATTAAAATGATTGACTAAAATTTCCGATGCCTGAAAAAAAGCTGACTCCGGGCCAATTGTGCCGTCGGTCTCAATATCCAAAAACAATCTATCAAAATCAGTCCTTTCTCCCACTCTCATATTTTCGACTTTAAACATTACTCTTTTCACCGGGGTGAAGATAGCGTCAAGCAGGATTACTCCTATTTCCGGTCTTATTTCTCTTTTTCTCGTCTCCCTTGGCGAATATCCTATTCCTTTCTCGATTTTAATTTCTATTTCTAAAGTCGCCGACTTCGCAGTCAAAGTAGCAATGTGACAATCTTTGTTTACTAACTCGACCTGACTAGGAAACTCAAAGTCGGAACCCCGAACCTCTTTTTCACCTTTAACACTCAGGGTGGCTGTCTGAGGCTCCTCAGTAAAAATTCGGAATCTCATTTGTTTTAAATTCAACATAACTGAAATTACATCTTCTAAAACTCCTGGAATGGTTGAAAATTCATGAGGAACTCCTTTAATTTTCATTTGGGTTACAGCCGCACCTGGTAGGGAGGAGAGTAAAACTCGCCGAAGCGAGTTACCGATGGTAACCCCATAACCTGGATAAAGAGCTTCGATTTCAAAACGAGCAAAATTTCCTTTTTTTTCAATAATTTTTGGTTGAGAAGGTAATGGTATCATTGTTTTAACGTGAATAATACTCAAATATGGCTGACACCTCGACGGGTGGTGCCGCCTCCTCCAAAGTAGGTTCTCCTGTAACTTTTCCTTCTAGTTTCTCGATATTTAATCCGAGCCAACTAGGAGTTTTATATTTTTTTAGCAGATTTTGAAGATTTTGAAAAACTGCTTTTTTCATTTTTTGAGGTTTAATAGAGATAATATCTCCCGATTTCGCCTGATAAGAAGGGGTGTCAATTGATTTCCTGTTGACTAAAAAATGGCCATAAGACACCAGCTGTCTTGCTTGCCGCCTGGAGCTTGCCCATCCCAATCTAAAAATGACATTATCCAAACGAGTCTCTAAAATTTTAATTAAGGACGCGGTGGGGTCTTCCATTTTCTTCTTTTTAGCTAAAACTTTTTTTACATAATTTTTAAATTGGCGCTCTCCAAGATTATACCAATTTTTTAATTTTTGTTTTTCCCTTAATTCCTTCCCGTATTCTGAAAGCCCTACCTTTCTCCTTTTTCTTTTTTGACCTGGAGGATAAGGCCTTTTAACCATCGGACACTTAGGAGTCAAACATCTTTCACCTTTTAAAAATAATTTTACTCCAAGTCGGCGACAAATTTTACATTTTGAATTTTCCATAATTATACTCTCCTCACTTTGGGTGATCGACAACCGTTGTGAGGAATCGGAGTAATATCTTTAATTGAAACAATTTCCAGACCTTTGGCAGCTAAAGATCTAAGAGCTGACTCTCGACCCGACCCGATTCCTTTAATAAAAACTGCCACCCTTTCGATTCCCATTTTTTTAGCTATCTGAGCCGTGGCTTCAGCCACTTTAGAAGCAGCAAAAGGGGTGGCTTTTTTTGTTCCTTTAAAACCGATGGAACCTGCCGAAGCCCAACGCAAAACATTTCCTTGGGGGTCAGTTAGGGTCATAATTGTGTTGTTATAAGAAGAAGAAATATAAATCCGGCCCTCGGTAATTTTCCGCGGAATTTCTACTTTAACCTCCTTTCTCGCCAAAGCCCCCACCTTTTCCCCCTCTTTCAACAACTCTTCTTCAGTTTGTTTGATAATACGTTTCTTTCCCATATTTTATGTTGGGGCTGGAGGTGGTTTTCTACCGCTTCCAACGGTTTTTCTAACGTTTCCCCTAACCGTTCTGGTATTGGTTCTGGTTCTTTGCCCTCTCACCGGCAATCCTTTGATATGACGAATTCCTCGAAAAGAACCTATATCTTTTAACCTTTTAATGTTCATCATCACTTCTCTTCTTAGCTCTCCTTCAATTTTAAAATTTTTTTCAATAATTTCTTTGAGTCGGTTTATTTCTTCGGGAGTTAAATCTTTTGCTCTTTTTTGAAACTCAATTCCGGCCTGAATTAAAATTTTCCGAGCCAATGGTAAACCTACCCCATAAATGTGGGTTAGGGCAATTTCTATTTGTTTATTCTCCGGTATGTTAACACCTGCTATCCTTGGCATAAATTAAATTGCTAAATTGTTATATTGCTATATTGCTAAACTGAATTTTCTCAATTTAACAATTTAACAGTTTAACAATATAACAATTATCGTTAGCCTTGGCGTTGTTTATGTTTAGGATTCTTACAAATTACATAAACTCGTCCTTTTCTTCGGACGATTTTACATTTTTTGCAAATTTTTTTTACCGATGGATGCACCCTCATCGACTTCCCCTATAAATTATTCTGCCTCTTTTTTCATCGTAGGGACTTATTTCAACCTGAACCCGATCCCCGGGCAGAACTTTAATTCTATATATTCTCAACCTCCCAGCCAAATGACATAAAATCTCTTTCCCGTCGTCTAATTTTACTTTGAAGTTAGTACTTGGTAAGGCTTCGAGAACCACCCCGGATTTTCTAATAGGAGTTTCCTTATTCATTATTAAGACAGATAATTAATAAGTTTATCAGGTTTTTTTCCTTTAGTCAACGTTTAATGTTATCTTTATTTGCTTTGAAGTAGCGGGTATCTTTTCCACCCAGAATGGCCAAGGTCGAATCTGGGCTTTGGTGATTTGGGGTTGGTTTTCTAAAAAAATTTTTGCCTCGGCTAATGATTTTCTTTCCAATGCTCTCTTTAGAGAAACTTCCTCAATATCTGAGTAAATTTTAGTTTCGATATCAGTAGAAAGGCTGAGAATACCCTGAGCTAAGTCAACGTTTCCTAAAGAATAATTTATTTTTAAACTTTCTTGGTGAATAATTTTTCCGGTAGGAATTTCAGAAGAAAGAAGAGCGTTGACAAAATTTTTAAGGTCTTCTGTTTTAAATACCAGAGTAAGTGAATGGACTTTCACCTGGTAAGTAAATTTTTCTAATTCTGCTTCGGGTTTAGCTAAAGAAAAAGTCTCCAATATTTCAGTTTTTGAAGCCGCCTCTAAGAAATCAAAATCAGCCGGAATTTTGTTTTTTAAAGATTCACGGCATTCTTCCTCTGCTTTTTTTGAAATTTCATTTTTTGCCCTGTCTAAATCTTCTTGGGTAATTTTAGGGGTTTCTTTTTTCACCCCTCCTTTCATTGGTTCAGAGGATTTCCCGTAAACAAAAGTATATTGAGGAGTGCCGGCTAAACCTGGAATGGAGAAAGTTGCAGGTTCGATATTATATTTTTCTCCAGGACTGTCAGCTACTACTTTCACATCTGTGTAACCCTTGGCTGGAATTACAATTCTTTCTACGGACCTAAACCAGGGATTCTCTCCTTTTTCTAGGGCCGGTTGAAATTTTTCTAAGGGCGGTTGAAATCTAGTATTAACCACTAAGGTTTGGGGCAGGGATGAATGATTATTATATATGCGAATTATTCCTTCAGCTTTCTTTTCTTTAAGAAATTTGCCAGAAGATGAGAATTCTTGGGAAACAGTTTTTTCAGTCTCAAAAATTTTACCAGGAATTACTTTGTTTAAGAAACTATAGGTAGTGACAGCTTTATCAACGGTTAATTTTGTTCTGAAAGTTTTTACTTCGGTCTCTGGCCAAATTTCAATCTCGGCTCGCGACAAATTCGACAGAACAGCAAAAGTCACGGCAATTAAAAATAAGGGTAATAATATCAACCAAGCTTTTTTAGGTTTTATCGTTTTAAATCTAAAGATTGGCTCTCTTTTGAGAGGAGGGGATATTTTAATTTTTTCTTCTTTCGGTTTTCCCGGGGGTGAAATATCAACGACTTTTTTATTCATCATTATTTGGCAAGATTTTAATTTATTAAAATCGAAGCTGGAGATGAAGCTTTAGCTTCATTGACTATTATACCAGATTATTCAAGAATTGCTCTAATTCGACGCACTCCGGCGCCGGAAGATTCTTCTTTTATGATTTTAAAACGCCCCAACTCTGAAGTTTTTTTCACATGGGGACCGGCGCAAATTTCTTTAGAAAAAACCCCGATAGAATAAACAGTTACTACTTCAGGATATTTTTCCTTAAAGAAAGCCAGTGCCCCAGATTTTATTGCCCCCTGATAAGGCATCTCAGTTTTTTTCACTTCTAAATCTTCTTTGATTTTTTGATTGATAATCGCTTC
The DNA here is from genome assembly GCA_964466325.1 of uncultured Candidatus Saccharibacteria bacterium. Classification (GTDB taxonomy): domain Bacteria; phylum Patescibacteriota; class Minisyncoccia; order Minisyncoccales; family CAYXSK01; genus CAYXSK01. Next base: position 5,129 of record CAYXSK010000004.1, read on the forward strand.
CACTTTTTTTAGTTCTTCCTCGGTCATTTTTTGGGGATGAGAAAAATCAAATCTTAATCTTTGAGGAGTGATGTCTGAACCCATTTGTTTAACCTGAGTTCCTAAAATTTCTCTTAAAGCAGCGTGAAGCAAATGAGTAGCGGTGTGAAGCTTCGCCGATTCATATGGAGCTTCTTTTCCTACCCCGCCAAATTTTTTTTCTACTCCTGCCCGGGAAATCTCTCGATGCTTTTTAAAAGATTCTTCAAAACCCTTGATGTCTACCTTTAACCCTTTTTCTTTTGCTAATTCTTCAGTTAGCTCTAAGGGGAATCCGTATGTATCAAAAAGATGAAAAGCCTCCTCGCCCGAAATGTCGCCCCTGGCCGAAATCTTCTCAAATTGTTTCAAGCCCAAATTGAGAGTTTTCTCAAATTTTTCTTCTTCTTTCTGGATAACGGTTAAAATATCTGCTTCCTTTGATTTAACTTCGGGGTAAATATCTTTGTAAATCTCAATAACTTTTTGTGCCAAAGGAATTAAAAAGTTCTTTGGCAAATTTAATAATTTCCCAAACCTTATTGCTCTTCTTAAGATTCTTCGCAAAACATATCCTCTTTCAACATTTGAAGGGAAAATTCCTTCAGAAATTAAAAAAACCGAACCCTTAATATGGTCAGCGATAACTCTTTTTGCTTTTTCATTTTCTCCGGGAATTTTATTAATAATCGGTAAAAATAAATCGGTTTCAAATACGCTGGGTTTATTTTGGACTACCATTGCCAATCTTTCTAAACCCATTCCCGTATCTACCCCTTTTTGTTTTAGAGGAGTTAATTTTCTATTTTTATCTTGGTAATATTCATTAAAAACTAAATTCCAAATTTCCACACCATTGAAATGAATTTCGGTGGTTGGACCACAAGGACCTTCTTCACCAGTCGGTCCCCAGAAATTATCTTCTCTGCCGGCAAAACGTAAATTTCCATTTTTCTCAGAGAAACCAAATTTTCCCCAAATTCTCACTGATTCCTCATCGCGAGGAATCTCAGCGTCGCCGCCAAAAACCGTCACCATAATTTTGGAATTTGGAATTTGGAATTTGGAATTTACGAGCTCAAAAGCGAGTTGAATTGCTTCTTCTTTAAAATATCCTCCAAAACTAAAATTTCCCAACATCTCCAGAAATGTTAAATGTTTTTCATTACCGACTTCTTCAATATCTGAAGTCCGAAAGCATTTTTGGCAAGATGCCACGTTTTTTCCATAAGGCGATTTCTCGCCCAGATAATATGGTTTAAATTGCTGCATTCCAGCAGTGGTGAATAAGCAGCTAAGGTCAGTGGGTATAAGCGAAGAAGAAGGCACAATTTTGTGCCCCTTTTTCTCAAAAAAATTTAAAAACCCTCTTCTCAAGTCATTTGAGTTCATTGAAAATTGAAAATTGAAAATTTCTATTATGAGTATCTATCCGCCACGGTTGAAGCCACATAGGCTTCGGGTTTTATTTTGGGCTCAAAGCCATTTCCCCTGATTAAGCCGGTTACCTCTTTAATCATATTTCGGGTTGCGCCATTTTCTCCAATATCAGCGTGAATATAGCGGAATTGATAATTGAAAGGGTAGGCTTCTAATTTTTTCTCTACTTTTTCTCTTAAAAATAAAGCTAGTTCACAGGAAAGTAAAACTTCTTCTAAAACTCTGGTCTTCCAATTATAAAATTTGCGATTTTTATAGCCAATTTTTTTAAGGAAAAATCTCCCTCCTTCTCCTACTCTTAAAATAACCACTGCCACCGGGAAATGAGGTTCCTCTCCTGAAGAAGAATCACAGCCAATAATTATGTCATAAAATTTCTCTGGTTTTTCAATCATATAATCGAAAATTCCATCAATCACTTGATTTATTTTCAAATTCCCTCGGCTTGGGTTATAAAAATGACCTTCTAAAAAGTTATTCATAATTATCTAATAATAGCATTGAATTTTATATCGGTCAAGCTTCACTAACATTTTTAACTATTTTTATGAATTCTTGAGCATTTAAAGAGGCTCCGCCAACTAAAAGGCCTTGAAAACCAGCTTTCTTAACGTAATCTCGCGCATTTTCAGAATTGACGCTTCCGCCATAAAGAATTGGGATATTTTTATTCAATTTTTTCTTAATAGCTATTCTCATTTTTTTTGCTTTATCAATGCTACAAGGTTTTCCTGTGCCGATAGCAAATAATGGCTCGTAAGCAATAATGACACCCCTTAAATCTTTTTTGGGGCGAAGAGGGCTTCGGTCTCTTCTTCCACCTCGTTTCCTTAAGAAACTCGGTATTTGAGAAATTTTATCAATGCATAAAATTGGTTTTAATCCTCGTTTTAACGCCGCCTCTATTTTTTTATAAATCATTAAGTCTTTTTCTTGCTGATATTTTCTTCTTTCCGAATGTCCAATAATTACGTATTCTACTCCTAAATCTTTTAGCATTTTTGGAGAAATTTCACCGGTATATGCTCCCCTCTCCTCCCAGAAACAATCCTGGGCGCCTAATTTAATTATTGATAATTGATTATTAATTATTGATAAATACGGAAACGGCGGGCAAATTACCACCTCAAGATTTCTAATATTCTGAATTCCTCTTTTTACTGAATTAAAAAGGAGCTTAGCTCCTTCTAAGGTTGTGGGATTACACTTCCAGTTAGCAACAATTAAAGGTTTCATATTTGTTTTCGCAAATATTCGGCGGCTTTTTCAGGTGTAATAGTGGAAATTTCCATTCTAGCTCCTAATTCAAAACCGGCCCAAGTGCCAGTTTTTGGCAAAATGGTAAAATGCCAATGATAGTAAGGATACTTTTTTCCATCGCAAGGAGCGGTGTGTAGATAAAAATTATAGTCAGGATCATTCAGGGCTTTGTAAAGCTTACTTAGGGCCACCTTAAAAGCTTCGGAAAGCCCCCATTTTTCTTTTTCGGTAATTTTTTCAAAATAGGAAAGGTGCCGTTTGGGAGAAATAATCATTTCGAAGGCGGCTTTGGAAGCAAAAGGGCAAACAACTAAAAAATCTTTATTTTCAAAAACAACTCTCTTTTTAACCCCTTCTTCCCATCCATTCATCTGGCAATAAATACATTTTCGAGTTTTTTTATAATAATTTTCTGAATTGCTGAGGGCTCTTTGTAAATCAACATCAATTAAGGGAGTAGTAATAATCTGAGAGTGAGGGTGGGATTGTGAAGCACCAGCTCCAAAGCCTTCGTTGTGAAAAATTGAAATATAATTAACGAAGGGTTTTCCCATCAGTCCCAAATACCTTTCTTGATAGCTATCTATTACTTCTTTAATGTTTTCTATCGATAAGCGAGCCAAAGATTTTTCGTGATCTCTGGTGACAACTAACTCGCAAAATCCAACCGCATTCATTGTTTGATATAGGCCTGCTGCGACCTTCTTTTCCCATTTTGGTTGGGGTAAGAAAGCCGGAAATCTATTCGGAATAACACAGGTACTCCAATTTTTGAAATTTGGGACCTTCTTTCCCTTATTAAAAATCAAAAGGGGGGGTTCTTGGGTTTCAATATGACAAAAGGGACAAAATTTCTTTGGCCCCTTTTCTTTTTCTCTTTTTTCTCTTTTAAACATCTCTGGTCTTTTGGCTCTCCCTGTAGCAATCACAACCCAATCTCCGGAAATAAGATCGAGGCGAAGCTCGGAAGGAAATTTTGTTCTTTTTATTTTTTTAATCATATATTCCCTTAATCATATTTAATCTAATTTTGAGTAAATCGAGACCCATATTGACCATCCATTTAAATTTCACTTTGCTTTCGGGGTCGTTTTTCCAATAAACTGGAATTTCTTTGATTTTATATCTTAATTTTTTGGCAATTGCTAAAAATTCTGGGTCAAAAGCAAAACGATTAATTTTGCATTTAGGAAAAATGTCCTCTACTGCTCTTTTGGTGAAACCTTTAAAACCACATTGGCTATCTAAAATTCCCCAAGTTCCAACAATAAGATTGGTTAAAAAACCAAAGGTCTCGCCTAAGAATCTTCTCAAAAGAGATTGAGGTGGATCTAAAATTGCTCCTTTTATATCTCTTGAACCAATAATAATATTATATCCCTTTTCAAACTCTGGCCACATTTTTTCTACCTGGTCAATCGGAGTTGAATTATCAGCATCAGTGAATAATCTATAATTTCCTTCAGCTGTTAACATTCCAAAGCGAACAGCGTAACCTTTGCCTTGATTAACTTCGTAACCTGTCACTTTTAAATTCTTAATGCTTCGGCTTCGCTCAGCATTAACCCTGAGTCCTGTCGAAGGGTTAATTTTTGGAATTAAACTCTTTGCCACCTCAACCGTCCTATCTTTTGAGCCATCATTGACAACCAAAATTTCATAATCATAATTTTGTCTTGACAAATATCTATCAATCTCCTCCAAAGTTTTCGGCAACCTTCTTTCTTCATTATAAGCCGGAATGATGACTGAGAGATGCATGTTGTAATATTATATCACGGTTAAAATTTTTGCTCCATCCTTCGTTACGGCCATTGTATGCTCAAAATGACAGGATAAAGAGCCATCTTTTGTTTCAAAGCCATGGCCGTCTTTGGATTTTTTTATTCGCCAGTCCCCCACCGTTACCATTGGTTCGAGGCACAAAACCATGCCTTCTTTGATTTCAATTTTAGCGTCTTCCTGATATTTTACTTTATCCACTGTCGCCTTATCAAAAGATACTGAATTAAGAATTTGGGGCGCCTCGTGGATTTTTCTGCCGATTCCATGGCCGCAGAGTTCCCGCACCACATTAAATCCTTCTCTTTCAACATATTTTTGAATTGCCTTACTGATGTCGCCGATATAATTTCCGGGTTTAACTTTCTCAATTCCTATTTCCAAAGCCTTTTTTGTCACATCAATCAATTTTTGAACTTCTGGATTGACTCTCCCAACGGGGAGGGTAACTGCCATATCGGTATGAAAACCCTTGAAAAGCATTCCCAAGTCAAGAGAAATAATATCGCCTTCGATTATCACTCTGCTTGAAGGAACTACATGGACAATCTCTTCATTTATTGAAGTACAAAGACAAGCAGGAAAATCTTGGTATCCCTTAAATGAACATTTTCCTCCCGATTTTAAAATCAGGCTCTCAGCAAGCCTGTCTAATTCTTTAGTGGTAATTCCTGGCCTAACCTGCTTTTCTAGCTCCTTCATAATTCCTGCCAGGATTTTCCCACCTTCAGCCATTATCTCAATCTCATCGGGTGTTTTAATATGAATCATCCTATTGCTTTTAGAATATTTTGAAAAACGTCGGCAACTGGTGGTTCGCCGTTTACTTTTTTTACTTTTAAACCCTCTTTTTTGAAATAACCAATTAATGGCAGAGTTCTTTCTTGATATTCTTTTAATTTGCTTTTTATTACTTTTGGGTTGCTATCTTCACGGAAAACCAATTTTGAACCATCGAAGGGGCACTGTTTCAATTTGGCGGTTTCTTTGGTATACAAAATTGAGTGACGAAGTAATTCACAGATTCTTCTGTGACTATTTCTCCAAATTGAAACCTCTGGTTTTTGTTCAATTAAAATTATTTTTATATTCGAAGCTCCGTAAAGTTTTTTTAATAGAGGAACCGTCTCTTTGGCTTCATAAAGAGTTTTTGGAGAACCAGAGAATGCAATTCCCTTTCCTTCTTCTGATAGCGCTTTAATTTTGTTATTCACCCAAAAAGCAATTAAAGGAGGGCTCATCCATTTTCCAGATTTTCTCAGTTTTTTTTCTTCGGAAAGAAAATATTTTTTGCCACCGATTTTTACAAAATCGCCTTTTTTAGCAATGGCTAAATTTTTTTCAATAATCTCGCTTGTTTCAAAATGATAAAGATCGAACTTTTCTGATATCAGCTCGGCTTGGGTTCCTTTGCCAGAACCTGGCGGTCCCATGATAATTATGACTAAAGGTTTTTTCATCGAGATTTAAAAAGTTTCGTACTCGCGCATTTGGAGTTGGGCTCGAATTTGGCGCATGGTTTCCAAAACCACTGAAACCACGATTAATAAAGAGGTTCCTCCAATCAAGAATCTAAAAACCATAACTCCGGTGACTCCACCAACAATTGAAGGCATCACAGCAATTGTTCCTAAAAACAGGGCGCCAATGAGTAAAACTCGATTTAAAATATAATACATAAAATTGGCGGTTGATTGGCCAGGCCTGATTCCTGGAATAAAACCTCCCATTTTTTGGAGATTAGTCGATATGGCTTTTGGATCAAAGGTGACGGCAGTATAAAAGTAGGTAAAAAGAACAACTAAAGCAAAATATAAAATTCCATAAACCCAAGGGCTTTGAAACCAATCTCCAATGCTTTTGGCAATTGCTCCAACACTTCCTCCTGCTCCAGCCAAAAAATTGGCAATCATTGATGGAAAAAGTAAAATAGACAGGGCAAAAATTATTGGGATTACTCCAGCCGGATTAACGTTGAGAGGTAAATAAGTAGAAACTCCACCATACATTTTCATCCCTCTCACTCTTTTAGCATAAGAAACGGGAATATTTCTTCTGGCTTCATTAATCAAAACCACCCCAGCAATAATTAGTAAAGCCATGCCAAAAAAGAGTAAATAAGAAGGAATTCGGGCCGGATCCCAGGTAACCAACATCTGGCGAATGTTGTTGGGAAAGTCGGCAACAATTCCAGCAAAAATCAAAAGAGAAACGCCATTACCAATCCCTTTTTCAGAAATTAATTCTCCCAACCACATTAAGAGAAGACTGCCGGCCGTAACGGTTAAAATTGAAGTTACGAGGAGTGTTGAACTAAGTTCACCAATAACATTTTGACGCTGCAAAAGGGTTAGCATTCCATAGGACTGGAGGGCAGCTAAAGGAAGGGTAAGAATTCTTCCATATTGATTAAACTTTTGTCGGCCAGCTTCTCCTTCTTCTTTATACATTTTTTCTAACTGGGGAAAAATCATTGTCAATAACTGTAAAATAATGACGGCAGTAATATAAGGCCCCAGGCCTAACATCACCACCGAAAGATTATCTAAAGCTCCGCCAGTAAAGACATTTAAAAGTCCAAACATCTGAAATTGATCAAAAAAATTTTTAAGATTTTCGGTGTTTATTCCGGGAATAGGAATATTAGCCATTAGTCGGAAAATAGCAAACATTCCCAGAACAAATAAAATTTTGTTCCGCAGATCAGGAAGTTTAAAAATTTGGATGATTTTTTGGTACCACATTTTATTTTACTGTACCTTCGGCTTTTTTAATTTTCTCTTTTGCCGACTTGGATGCCTGACAGCCTTCAATAGTTAAGGCTTTAGTAAGCTCTCCTCCCCCCAAGAGCTTTACCTGGGGCATCCTTCCTTTTATTTTACGAATTATTTTTTTCTCTAGCAATATCTCCGGACTAACTTTCTCACCAACATTAAATTTCTTTTCCAAGATATCTAAATTAAAAATCGTTTGGGATTTGGATTTTG
>CAYXSK010000005.1:0-10955 GCA_964466325.1 uncultured Candidatus Saccharibacteria bacterium
TTTATTCGCTTTCATTTCATGAAAGCTTCATGTTAGAATAAATCTCTTGGACTGCTTCATTTTCGTCCAGGGCTTCAAAAAGTTTTTGGCAGGCCTCTTTTGTTTTTTCATCAGTAGAAACTTCCTCTTTGGCAACCCAGTCTAAAGAAACAGAATCAATTTTAATACCTCTTTCTTCTAAATTCTTTTTAATCTTTTCCAAATCTTCAATTTTTGTATAAACATCCAACAATTCTTCGTGCCAATAAATATCTTCAGCGCCCGCCTCAATCACCATCATTTCCAGTTCCTCCTTATTTTTAATTTGGGAATTAGAAATTAGAAATTGGGCATTTATTGTAAGACAGCCTTTTCTCTCAAACATCCATTTCACCGAGCCTTCGCCAACCAATTTTCCATTATTCTGATTCAAAACTTGTTTAATCTCTCCCAAAGTTCGATTTTTATTATCAGTAATTCCTTCAATAATAATGGCAATTCCTCCCGGTCCATAAGCTTCAAACAAAACCTCTTCAAGTTTTTCTTCCACGGTTTCGCCTGAGCCCCGCTTTATTGCTCTTTCAACGTTATCTTTAGGCATGTTGATCTCTTTTGCCATTTCAAAAGCTAACCGTAATTTAGAGTTGGTTTCAGGATTCGGTCCCCCTTCTTTTACAGCAACCGAAATTAACCTTGCCAATTTCGAAAACATTTGTCCCTTTTTTTGGTCAGAAATATTTTTCGCGTGCCGTATAGTTTTAGAATGACTATGTCCGCTCATACTATTTTATTATACACTTTTTTATTTGTTTTTTAAGAGTTAAAATTATTATTCCAGAAAGAACGGCGAGGGTTAAGCCAATTAAGAAGGTGAGCACTGATTCCGAATTTCCTTCAACAACTGATTGGCTGACCGTTGCTAATTTCTTTTCCTCATTTATTATCCCCTTCGTTTCTTTTAGCTCTTCTTTTTGCCCCATTTTTTCTTCCCCGGGTTTGACTTCTTTTATCTCCGGAGCCAAAGCGGGAATTATATTTGCCGAACCAGAGGTTAAGACATTACTCCAAACCCAATCGGAATCAATTCGATTATAAGATTGGGCCCGGGGCGCTTTTTCATAAGTTACTGAATCGATTATATTTCCATTTGGCTGAATTAGATTTAAACCGTCGCCATCATTGTTTAAAGTGATTTTAGTAGTCGGTCGCGAAAGAACTAAAAATCCTTTTGGAGCAATTTTAGTTCCGGCTGGAAAGGTAAAGGTGGTAGTTTTCCCTTCAATATCAACTATTTGCCAATTTGAAAGATCCACTTCAAAATTATTTTGATTAAAAACTTCAATCCATTCTTCTGTTTCGTCGGGTCCGGAAGGAGCCGGTAGGATTTCATTAATGATAATCCCAGAAGGATAGGTTTGTTGTAGTCTGACTTCGACAGCGGGTTCTTCCATGGCAGGTTTTTCGGACTCGTTAGCGCTAACCCAAGCTAATCCTTGTTTTTTAATATCTTCAATTCTCAACTCGCCTATGCCCTTTATTTTGGTAAGTTCATCTAAAGAAGAGAATGGCCTTAAAGAAATTAACTCTAACGCTCTTGCTTCTCCTATATGGATAATCTTGACTAAATCTTCCAAAGGAGCGGCATTGATATCTATTTTTTCTGCAGCAAAAACAGAATTGTCGTAAGGGTTGGTAGCCTGGGCAACAGATATAATAAAAAAAAGAGATAAAAAAACTATAACTCTTGACAAATCTCTCATAATCAAGTATAATTAAAAGTTATAAAGTAGCCCCGGAGCTGGGGGTAGGAATTTTTCTTGATGGACGGCCTGGCTAATCGCGAGACCGCTCCTCAAAAAAACTCTAAAATTTGCGTTCCTAATACCAAATTACCCCCAGCTCCGGGGCTGTTTTTTTATCCCTCTTCTCCCCCAGTTACTCTTTTCACCTCTTCAAGGGTGGTAATTCCTTCTAAAACCTTAATTAACCCATCTTGATACATTGTCACCATCCCTTTCTTTATTGCTTCTTTTCTTAATCCAGCAATCGAGGGATTCTCCAAAATAAATTTTTCCATTTCATCGTCAACTAAAAAGGCCTCAAAAATACCGATTCGGCCTCGATAACCAGTATAATTACAATTTGGGCATCCCTTAATTCTGGGGATTTTTAGTCCCGGAGTTAATTTTGGAATTTTAATCGCCTTTAAAGAGCTAAGCTCCTTTTTGAGTTTTTTTAACTCCTCTGGAGAGATCTTTTTAAATTCGGCGCATTTTTGACAAATTTTTCTGATTAATCTTTGAGCAACAGCCATATTAATTGCTGGGGCAATGTTAACCGGTTTTTCTCCCAAGGCCTGTAATCTAGCTACGGTACCAGCGGCATCATTGGTATGTAAGGTAGTAAAAACTAAATGACCAGTTAAAGCAGATTGAAGAGCAATAGAAGCCGTTTCCAAATCTCTGATTTCACCTACTAAAATTACATCAGGGTCTTGCCTAACGATGGACCTTAAACCGGAGGCAAAATCATAACCCCGGTCCGGAGCTACTTGGGTTTGAGAAATTCCTTTTAAATGATATTCAATTGGGTCTTCGATAGTGATAATTTTAATTTCTGGCTTGTGAATTTTTTTTAAAAAAGCATAAAGGGTGGTCGTTTTTCCGCTGCCTGTGGGACCAGTAACAATAATCATTCCGTTGGGCTTTTCGATTTCTTTCTTAAAGAGATTAAACAAATCTTCTCTTAACCCTAAGGCCTCCATGTCAATTAAGCTCTTTGGGTTTAAAATTCTGAGAACAACCGATTCCCCGTATTCAGAAGGAAGAGTGGAGGCTCGAATTTCAATCGGCAGCTCCTCCATTAAAATACTAAACCGGCCATCCTGAGGCCGGTCAGTAATATTCAATTTGATTCCGGAAAGAAGCTTGATTCGAGATAAGATTCCTTCATAAATTTTCTGTTCTAGGATTAGAACATCTTGTAAAACTCCATCAACTCTGGCTCGGATCATTACCTCTTCTTCCCTCGGTTCAATATGGATATCAGAAGCATCGAGGGCAATTACTCCTCCTAAGATAACTTCTAAAATCTCAGTCACGCTCTCGGTTAAAGAACTTTCAACTTTTTCTTTTAGGTCAGAAATATTTTTTATCTCTTTTTGGATTTCCTTGAGATGGGCTGGAGAAATTTCTATCTCGCCAGTAATTTTTTTTGAAACTTCAGGCATAAAAGGTTACAATTGATGTAGCGAATCTTTTATTTGAATTTATCTTGTTTTTCTGAAAAAGTCAATCCATTCGACAAGCTCAGGATTGATGCTGAGCGGAGTCGAAGCATCAATGAAATTAAATTATTTTACTAACAGTTCCTCCCAGACTAAAAAATTGGGAGAAGCCGAAGCTGAAGAATTTTTCAGGATGGAAACTAAAAAAAACGCTCTTACCCTTGGGCTAGAAGGAGATCTCGGTGGCGGCAAAACCACTTTTTTGCAAGGTTTCGCCAGAGGTTTAGGATTAAAAGAAAAAATTCTAAGCCCAACCTTCGTTATTTTAAAAAGATTTAAGATTAAAGATTTAAGATTTAAGAACTTCTATCATATTGATTGTTACCGCATTAAAAATCCAAAAGAACTTTTAAGTTTGGGTTTTAAAGAAATTATTTCTAATCCTCAGAATATCGTAGCAGTAGAATGGGCAGATCGAATTCGGAAAATTATGCCAAAAAATACTATCTGGGTTATTTTTGAATTCATTAACAAAAATAAGAGAAAAATTGTGATGAAGAAAAATGACAAACGAAAAACGTCTTATCGTTATTGATTGCAATTCTATTATTCATCGGGCCTATCATGCCTTACCTCCTTTAACTACAAAAAAAGGAGAATTGGTTAATGCGATTTACGGCTTTTTATTAGTTTTTTTCAAAGCAATAAAAGAATTTCAGCCAGACTTTATCGTGGCCGCTTTTGATTTTCCGGGAAAAACTTTTCGCCACAAAAAATTTAAAGAATACAAAGCCAAAAGGCCACCGGCGCCCGAAGAACTATATCAACAAATCCCAAAAGTTAAAGAAATTCTGGGGGGTTTTAATGTCCCAGTATTCGAAAAGGAAGGTTTTGAAGCCGATGATATTATCGGAACAATTGCTCATTTAGCTCCCAAAAGACAAATAATACCTAAGGTTGAGACAATTATTTTGAGCGGCGATTTGGATACCCTCCAGTTAATTAATTCCCAAACAAAAGTTTATTCTTTAAGGAAAGGAGTAAAAGACATCATTCTCTATAACCAAGATTTAGTTAAAGAAAAATATGGAGGGCTAGAAACCTCACAACTCCTCGATTTCAAGGCTTTAAAAGGCGATCCTTCAGACAATATTCCTGGCGTTACCGGGATTGGGGAAAAAACAGCGATTGACCTTCTTTTAAAATTCGGAAGTTTGGAAAATATATATAAAGAAATCGGAGAAAATTCAGAAAAAGCTAAGGAACTCAAGCCCAAATTAAAAGAAACATTATTGAAATATAAAGATCAAGCTTTCTTAAGTAAAAGCTTAGCCCAAATCAGAAAAGATGTGCCAATAGACTTTAATTTCAAAAAATGTCTCTGGGGAAAGTATAGCAAAGAAAAAGTAACCCAAATTCTTAAAAATTTCGAATTCTTTAGTCTTGTTGAAAAATTGCCAACCAAAAAAAATAACACCCAAGAGAAAATTCAAGAAAACCTAAGGTTGTGGTAAAATAAAAAAAGGTCAAAGAAGATAAATCTTCTTTTCCACCTTCGCCTGCTTCGCAGGCTCGGTATATGAAGATTTTAATTGCTTATTATTCAAGAACTGGAGGAACAGAAAAATTGGCTGAAGTTCTTAAAAAAGAGTTTGAAGCTCGAGGACATAGTGTTGATGTCGAAAAAGTTAAGCCGGTTAAAGAGCACAGCTTTTTTGCTTGGTGGCATATTCGGATGGTTAAAGGCGATTGCGAGATTTACCCTCCAAAAATTTGGGATGTTTCTAAATATGACGTTATTTGTATTGGTAGCCCCAACTGGACCAGGTTATCCCTGCCGATGGCAAGATACCTTCAAAAAATTGAAGGCTTAAAATATAAAAAGATTGGTTTTTTTGCCACTACTGCCGCCCCACCGGCTTTCGAATGGTATATACTTTCTGCTTATTTACTTGATTTAACATTTACCAGAATTATAGAACAAAAAAGAGGAAGAATTATAGAGAGTATATTACTTTCGAGCCTATTTAAAAACTGGGGAGTAGATTCTGAGTATGGGAAAAGGGCAATAAAAAATTTCTGCGATAAGATAAAAACCCCTATTTTCCCCTTAAAAGATTATTTCTTAAACCGAAAGGAGATTAAGAATAATCGTCTACTGGTCATTGCCTTTTCTACTCTTTTAGTTTCATCTTTAATTTTACATATTGTTTTGCCGGTTTTTAATAAAGGATTTTTAAGTTGGGCACAATATTCTTATCTGGCTGCCACTTTTTTCTTTAGTATTCTTTTATTAACAACAATCCATGAAAGGAAGATTGGGATTTTACTTGGAAAATATATAGGAGGATTTTCAGCAGTATTACTATGGACACTAACTATGGTATTTGCCCAACCAACTTTAGGAAGAGTGATGATTTTGGGGTATATTTTAATTTTTGTATTATTTGGTTTTTTTCATAACCCAAAGGTAGTAATTTTTTCTGGGTTATTCTCCTTTTTGGGATACGGTATTTTGTTTTACAATCCCTCTCTAAAAGAAATTCTTAACCCCGGTTTAGATCTTGTTTTAATAGGAATAAGTTGCGGGGCAGTTGCTTCTATTACTGGGAGCTTACAGAAATATCATTTTAGCTTATTAGACAGCCAAGAAGAGATAGAGACGGCTAAAGTAGTTTTGGAAATAAAAGTGGAGGCTAGAACAAAGGAACTAAAAGAACTTGCCGCCAGTCTTGATGAACAAGTTAAGGTTAGAACCAAAGAACTTCAAGAAAAAATAAATGAATTAGAAAAATTCTCTAAATTGGCGGTTGGCCGAGAATTAAAAATGATTGAGTTAAAAGAAGAAATTAAAAGGCTGGAAGAAGAACTGGAGAAATTGAGGAAGCACGAATCATGAATTTATTAAAGGTCGAAGAGAGAAAAACATTTTTTCAATTATGGAAATCACAAAAGAAGAACTCGATAATTTAATAAAGTTAAAGGGCGAAGCAAGAGGAGCAGTTTTCCAAACAGATGCCGAATATGTTCGTTTAACAAAAGGCGAAGTAGGGCTATCGAAGGTTCAAGAAGAACTAAAAAGAATGGGCCACCCGATTGATTATAAAAATATTAGAGCCACTGAATGGTATCCGGTAGGTTTGCGAGCAGTTTCTTTATTGGTAATTCAAAAAGTATTCAACTGGGATGACAAAGAAATAGAAAAAATGGGTAATACTGCTCCTAAATATTCTTTTATTGTCAGGTTGCTAATGAAATATTTTTTGACGTTCCCGATGAGTTATAAACAAAGCCCGACTTATTGGAAAAAACACTATACCATTGGGAAGTTTGAGACACCTGGTTATGACTTGGAAAAGAAATACTATGTCGCCCGGCTTAAAGATTTCAAGACCCACCCAGTTGTCTGTGTCTACTTAGGAGGCTACTTTATGAGAATAGGTCAATTTGTCTTAAAAGGGGCTAAAAACTTTAAAGTCAAGGAAACAAAGTGCGTCTTTTCGGGCGATCCTTACCATGAGTTTCTAATAACCTACGAATGAGATGAAAAAAAATCGCGAAAAAGTTTTAACAAAAAATCTCAAAGAGGATTTGAGAGATTTAGAGAGGTATATCGAGGAATTTTCTACTTTTTTGCCTCTAGCGGTTTGTACGGCAAACCCCTTGGGAATAATTATCAATATTAACCAAGCCTTCCAAAATTTAACTGGCTATGGCGCAACGGAAATAGTGGGAGAATTGGCAATAAATTTATTTTCAAATAAAAAAGAAGCCGAAACACTAGAAAAAACAGTTTTTAAGGAGAAGACAGCCGTAACTAAGGAACTGATACTTTTAACTAAAGAAAAAAAAGAAATTCCGGTTAGCGTTTCTGCTTCAGCGAGGGAAGACGAAACGGGAAACATCATTGGATATTTTCTGGCCATATCTGACATTAGCGAATTCAAAAAGCTTCAGGAAGGATTAGAAGAAAAAGTGAAAGGGAGGACACAAGAACTTCAAGAAAAAATAGAAGAGCTAGAAAGATTCCAAAGATTAGCTGTCGGTCGAGAATTAAAAATGGTCGCTCTCAAAGAGGAAATAGAAAAACTAAAAGAAGAGTTAGAAAAAGCCAAAGGTCGAACTTAATAAATAACCTAAAAAATTAAAATTATGATTAAAGCTGGAGTAGGAAGAAGCAATAATCCCGACGCCACAAAAGCTGGGGCCGAGGCTGCAAAACAAGCTCTGAGTCAAACCGGCAACAAAGCTGATTTAGTTATCGTTTTTTCTACAGTTGCCTATGATCAAGAAAAAATGCTTGAAGGGGTGAGATCTATTTCTAAAGAGATCCCCTTAGTTGGTTGTTCAGATTCTGGAGAAATTACTACTGAGGGACCAGTTTCAAAATATGTGGCAGTGATGGCCATAAGTGCAGATAAAATGAAATTTACTATTGGTGTAGGGAAGGGGGTCGGAGCAGATTCTCACAAAGCCGGGGCCCAGGTAGCCAAAGATGTAGAAAAGAAGGCAGAAGAAGATATTTCTTTGTTTGTGATGCTTCCTGAAGGTCTTCTTGGAAATGGTTCAGCAATTGTTAGAGGAGTCCAGGAGGTTTTAGGAAAAAATTTCCCAATCATGGGAGGTTCAGCTGGAGATGATTTTGCTTTTAAAAAGACTTACCAATATTATAATGATCAAGTTTTGACTGATGCCGTGGTAGGAGTTGGACTTTCAGGAAAAGTTTCTTGGGGAGTGGGAGTAAGGCATGGCTGGGAACCAATTGGCTTACCAATGAAAGTGACTAAAGCTGAAGGAGCAAAGTTGATTGAAGTGGATAATCGCCCTGCTCTATCTATTTACGAAGATTACTTTGGGAAGAAAGCAGAGGAGTTAATAAAAGAACCAATTGCTAGAATGGCCTATACTTATCCTTTAGGAATGAGCGTTGAGGGAAGTCCGGAACTTTTAATTCGAGATGTGGTGATTGCTAATGAGAAAGGAGAGATTACTTGTGCAGCAGAAATTCCTGAAGGTTCAGAAATAAGGTTAATGCTGGGAGACTTCGATAAAGCCATCCAGGCCGCTAAAGAAGCAGCTGAGGGGGCTTTAGCTCAACTTGAAGGGGCTAAACCAAAAGTAATTTTTGTTTTCGATTGTATGGCAAGGTGTAAACTCTTAGGACCAAGAATAGGTGAGGAAATTATAGCTATTCAGGAAGTTTTAGGGAAGGAAGTTCCCTTGATTGGTTTTTATACTTATGGAGAGCAAGCTCCTCTTGGAGGAGTGATAGGGCCTGAATGTTTTTCGGTATTCCACAACGAAACCATGGCCTTGATGGTATTGGGAGAATAAAAATATTAAAAGTCAAGAGTTAAAAAAGCTTTGATTGACCTTAAAGTTTTGGTTTTGAGAATGAAAAAAAATTCCAATAAAAAGAAAGCCCGACCAATAAAGGAAGCCCGATTAAAAGAAAAAGAACTCCAAGGGCTAGACCGTATCGCTAAAATGTTGATAAGGCGTGATTTAGAATTGACAGTAATTAAAGAAAAGCGAGAAAAGGAGATTGCAGAATTGGATCGCATTGCTAAGATGTTAGTCAGAAGAGATTTTGAGTTATCAGAAATCCAAGAAAAAAGAGAAGCCGAGCTCAAAGAATTGGAGAAAAAGACAAAAGAATTGGAAGAATCAAGGGCGGCTTTGATGAATATGTTGGAGGATGTGGAGGAGGAACGGGGAAAAGTCGAGGAAGAGAAAAACAAAACCTTAGCAGTTATTACCAATTTTGTTGATGGGCTTTTGGTTTTTGATAAAGAAGGGAAACTTTTTTTAATTAATCCTCAGGCTGAGGATTTTTTAAATATGAGGGGTAAAGAGATAATTGGAAAATCAATTCTCGAATTGGGCACCTTTGCCACTATTGAACCTCTTGTAATCTTGGTGGGAAAAGAAATAAAAGGAGTTTTTAGAAAAGAAGTTCAAATAAGAGAAAATCTGGCTTTGGAAGTAAGTACAATTCCAATAATGAGAGAAGAAGAAAAATTGGGGGCTTTGATTATTTTACACGACGTTACCCGAGAAAAAACAATAGAAAGAATGAAAACCGAGTTTGTTTCTCTAGCTGCTCATCAATTAAGGACTCCGCTTTCAGCAATTAAATGGACACTACGTATGCTTTTAGATGGAGACTTAGGCAAAATAACCGAAGAACAAGAAGATTTTATTGAAAAAACCTATAAAAGCAATGAAAGAATGATTACTCTAATTAATGACCTTTTAGATGTCACCAGGATTGAAGAAGGTAGATATCTTTACAAACCTGTTCTGGCTGATTTTGAACCAATTTGCCAATTCGTCATCAATTCTTATCAAGAAGAAATTGGCAGGAGGGGGTTAAAATTCGAGTTTAAAAAACCAGAAAAAAAATTACCTCGAGTAATGCTCGACGTTGAGAAAATGAGATTAGCCATTCAGAATCTTTTAGACAATGCTATCAGGTATACACCTTTGGCTGGCCAGATAACGGTTTCTTTAAAACTCGGCCAAAAAGGAATAGAGTTTTCGGTTAAAGATACCGGAGTGGGAATTCCCAAAGACCAACAAGGAAGAGTATTTACCAAGTTTTTTCGGGCGGCCAATGTAATGCGATTGGCAACCGAAGGTTCGGGCCTCGGTCTTTTTATTACCAAAAATATCATTGAAGCCCACGGCGGAAAAATCTGGTTTGAATCAGAGGAAGGAAAGGGCACCACTTTTTATTTCACTCTACCTGTCAAAGAAGAATTTGGCGAATTTTTAAAGGAATTTTAAACTCTTAGTCAGTTGTTGCCTACTTGACAATAAAAATGTAAAATTAATTAAAGGTCGAAAAATTAGTAATTAGAAATTAGAAATTAACATGCTTATACCTGGTAGTCCTAAACCACCACTCATTGGAATTGAATATTTTGATATCAACACCTTTATGGGCCAAACCCTCGGCTGGTTGAAATGGCCGACTTTGATAGGCCTTGTTTTCGCTGCCGTAGCTTTTATTGTCGCTGCTTATTTTCTTGTCCAATACACCAGAGGATTTTTTGCCGGGAGGAAAATTCCAAAATCCTGGGAATTTATTTTATGGGGAATTTTTATTACCGCCATTGCTGAAATTGGTGAAATGCTCGGTTTTTACGAATGGCCAAATGCCGGGATGATCGAAACAAACATTCTCTTGCTCATCCCTCATGCCTTAGGAGGGATTCTGGTTGGGTTGGGTGCTTATTTCTTATATAAAGAAGTAACTTCTTAAAAACATGCCTATTTTAGAATTTTATGCCGTAAATCCTCTAGCCATCGGTCCTTTTGGAATGAGCCTCTATTTCTTACTGATGCATATACCTATTGTCGGAGGTTTTGGAATGGCCGCTTACTATATCATTAAGTATTTGCGCAAATTTTACGGTGAAAGACAGATTCCTGAAGAATGGAAATTTTTCTGGCTAGCTATGGTTTGGACAACAGTTCATGAATTAATTGAGATGCCAATTTTATATCAATGGATTGTTGGCCAGATTTTATTGATTGCCTTCTTTATTATTGAGGTGATAGCTGGTATCTATTTGATTCGAGGGAGTTACCTTCTGGCTAAAAAACATATAACCAAATAGAAAAGATTCGATTTCTATGGAAAAAATTATTGAAGATCTTGAGAAAGATCTCAGAGATATTATTGAGGGAAAGCCACTTAAAACTAAAAGAAAAGAACTGGGAGACCAAGTTGATATTCGACTTT
>CAYXSK010000006.1:0-10614 GCA_964466325.1 uncultured Candidatus Saccharibacteria bacterium
ACGATGACAAAACTCAGGTTCTCGATGCCTTTACCAATTTTGGTTTTTGGGGAGACAAAGAATATACCCCCCAGAATTATGATGAAAAATTTCGGGGCTGGGTTTCTTTAAGGCAGGGGCTAGCTCAGTCCCTCAATGTCCCTTCAATAAAAGTTCTTTATCTAATTGGCTCGGAAACTAAAATAGAAAATTTAGCAATTAATAATTTTTTGGACCAAGAAAAGATACTCAGCCAGGGCTTGAAAGAAAGTTTAGATACAGCCAGGGAAATGGGAATTACCACTTTAAACAAGGACTTATCCTCTTACGGGCCTGCCCTGGTTTTAGGAGGAGGAGAGGTAAATTTATTAGAAATGACTTCCGCTTTCGGAGTTTTTGCCAATGACGGTTTGAAAGTTCAACCAATAGCTATTCTAAAAATTGAGGACTCGGCTGGAAATATTATTTATGAAAACGAAAAAGAACCAAAGAGGGCTTTAGAAAGCGAGGTAGCTAAACTAATCACCGATATTTTGTCAGACAATGAGACCCGAACGCCGATGTTCGGGCCAAGGTCTCATTTATATTTCGAAAATTACAAAGTCGCGGCTAAGACCGGGACAACTGATAATTTCAGAGACTGTTGGACAATCGGCTACACTCCAGAAATTTCAGTGGGGGTCTGGGTTGGGAATAATAACAACGCACCCATGATAAAAAAACAGCCAGCCGCAACAGTGGCCGGCCCTATTTTTCATAATTTTTTAGAAAAAGCACTGCCTAGCTTGCCTTAATGGGCATGACTACGTAAAGATAACCTTCATCGGCCGGCGGAGCCGGCTTAAAGATTGCCGGGTTCTCTTCATTGCTAATTTCGAAAACCACTTCCGGCGTTTTTATTTCTGAAATCCCGTCAGCCAGAAAGCGATGATTGAAAGAAATTTGGTTTTCCTTGCCGTTTATTTTGCCAACTAAAAAACTTTTATACTCTCCCAGGTCCGGATTCTGGCTAGAGAGATATACCTTCTTCTCTTTGGGGTCGATTTTTAATCGGACCTCATTTATTTTCCCACTAAAAATACTGGCGGTTTTGATTTGGTTTAACAGTTCATTTCGTGGTAAAACAGCTTGAGTTTCGTATTTTTTGGGAATAATGGCCTCGTAGTCTGGATATTCGCCGTCGATTAACTTCGAGGTGAGTTGGACCTGAGGATGGGAAAGCTCTGGCATTATAAATTCGAACAAGACCTGGTTAGCCGAAAAATAAATCTGGATATCGCCGGTTTTTTCGCTGAAAATATTGATAATCTCTCTGGTAGTCTGCTGAGGCAAAATCAAAGAATATTCTTTTAGCAAAGGAGATTTCAAAAAAAGTTTTTTTTCGGCCAGACGAAAACTATCAGTAGCCACCATTTTTATAAGGTCTTTTTGAAAAAGAAAGAAAATCCCGGAAATTTCTGGACGGGTGACCGACGGCGAAGCGACATTCACCACTTGAGAAAGGGCCTGACAAAAAACTTTACTATCGACTGAAATCTGCTCCCCCTCTTTTAATTGAGGAATGATTGGAAACTCTGAACCGGACAGGCCCCTTAAATCCGTCTGGTAATCACCGCACTGGAGAGAAAGATTTAATCCTTTAACTTCTAAAGTGATCGGTTTTGCCGGTAAAAAACTAACTAAATCGGAAAGAATGCGGGTGGGAACGAGAATTTCACCTTCTTTTTCTACCTTCGCCAGCCCCCACCAATTAATCCCAATTTCTAAGTTAGTTGTTTTTAAGTTTAGAAAGTTTTTTTCAGCCGAGATTGAGATATTTTGGAGAATGGGTAAGGTTAGAGTTTTTTGGGAAACTCTTTCAACTGTTTTTATCCCCTCTTTTAATTTTTCTTGGAGAATTGTAATTTTCATTTTTATGTGTTAATTATTATATTAATTATTATTGTTGTTGTGGTTTTTAAATTTTAAATTTTTGTGTTTAGATAAGAATAAATAAAAAGTGGAAAAGTGGAGGGTTAACCCGGGGGGAAGAAGGAGGAAGATTTAAAGGTGTTTTTTAACAACAAGATTTCCCCAATTTAAGCGCTAAATATTCGCTGTCTAATTAAGTTGATTTCCTCATTGAGGCCCTCATTTTTCTCCACTTCAAAAATTATTTTTTTATAAGCATGAATTGCGGTGGTGTGATCTTTGCCGCCGAATTTCCTTCCGATAAAAGGAAAAGAGCCTTTTAATTCTTCTCTCAATAAATACATGGCTATCTGGCGGGGTTTTACGATTTCTTTTTTACGCGAAGAGGAGAGAATTTCTTTTTCCTTTAAATCATAAAAATTGGCCACTATTTCAATTATTTTTTTAGCCGTTACGGTTTTGTTGGGAGCCATAATCAAATTCTTTAAGAGAGATTTAGCAACCTCAAGGTTGGGGCTAAGGTTTTGGAGTTTTTGGTAGGCTATTAACCTGTTTAAAGCACCTTCTAATTCTCTAATATTTCTTTGGATATTGGCGGCAATGTAGTTTATAATTTCTTCGGGGAGTTCCGATTTCCTTTCTAAACATTTAGCCTTCAAAATAGCAATGCGGCTTTCATAATCGGGATAGGAAATATCGGCGATCATTCCTCCTTCAAACCTGGAGCGCAATCTTTCAGCTAAGGCCGGGATGGCTTTGGGCGGCCTGT
The DNA here is from genome assembly GCA_964466325.1 of uncultured Candidatus Saccharibacteria bacterium. Taxonomy (GTDB): domain Bacteria; phylum Patescibacteriota; class Minisyncoccia; order Minisyncoccales; family CAYXSK01; genus CAYXSK01. Next base: position 2,660 of record CAYXSK010000006.1, read on the forward strand.
CAGAAGAGAGAATTATTTGTTTGTTTTTTTCATACAAAGCATTAAAGGTGTGAAAAAATTCTTCTTGAGTTTTTTCTTTCCCGGCCAAAAATTGGACATCGTCTATAACCAAAACATCAATCGTTTGGTACTCTCTTCGAAAACTATCTACTTGGCGATTTTTGATTGCTGCGACAATGCCGGAAGTAAATTTTTCAGAAGGAACATACTCGACTTTTCTTATATTTTCCCGATTTTTGACTATTTCATTCCCAGTTGCTTGTAAGAGATGGGTTTTGCCCAGCCCCACCCCCCCATAAATAAAAAGAGGATTATAAACCTGACCAGGATTTTTTGCAACGGCGAAAGAAGCTGCATGAGCCAACTCATTAAAAGGGCCAACTATAAAATTCTCAAAAGTATAACGGGGGTTAAGGTTTGTTTCCTTGTCAACCTCAAACTCTTGAAATTCAAGCTGGCCAGCTTCCAGAAAGGGGGCTGGAGCTCCTTTTGAAACCTTTAATCCTGACTTTTTGACCTCATATTTGACTTCTTTAATTTCCTCATTTAAACTATGCAAAATTTTAAAAATAATTTTGCCATATTTATTTTCCAGCCACTCTTTAGCAAAAGAATTAGGAACGCTAATAACAATCCCCCCCTCTTTTAGAGAGATAATTTCGGTACTCTTAAACCAGGTAGCAAAGTTGGCCTGAGAGATACTTAATTGGACTTGGGCTAAAACCGCCTGCCAAAGATTTTCTTTTTCCATAGGTTAGAATTATTTTCCTCCTTAATTATACTATACTAGTCAAGAAGATGTAAATTGAACCGCAAACCCGCTCCATCTGTTAATATCCTGGGCAAAATCTGGGGATTGTCTTTAGGGGTTCCTTTTGCTACAATAGTTTCATATGAGCATTACCTATCAGCCTAAAAAAAGAAAAAGGAAACGCGTTCACGGATTTTTAAGAAGACAAAAAACCAAAGGAGGCAGAAGGGTTTTGGCCAGACGAAGAAAGAAGAAAAGGCAAAGATTGGCGGTTTAACAAAAGACATGCTACCAGAACCTGCTCGGCTCAAAAAGAAAAAGGATATAGAAAAGGTTTTAAAAACCGGAAGGAAGTTTAAAGAAGATTTTTTGATTTTAGCAATCTCCAAGAACAGTTTTGGCAAAATAAGGTTCGGTTGTATAGTCTCCCAGGCGGTTTCTAAAAAAGCAACTATTCGCAACAAATTAAAAAGGCGGCTGCGAGAATTAATTCAAGTAAAATTAAATAAAATGCAAAAAGGAATAGATGGAATAATTATCGCCCTTCCCGGATTAGAAACAAAGGATTTTTGGGAAATAGAAACAGCTGTTAATCGGCTGTTCCAAAAAGCTCAAATTTTAATCCAACTTCGATGAATCTATTGGTTAATGCTTTTAATCTAATACTATATCAACCATTATTTAATGCCTTAATTTTGCTTTATCAATATCTGCCTGGGCATGATTTTGGGATAGCGGTCATTATTCTAACAGTTTTAATCCGGATTATCCTCTATCCTTCGATGGTCAAAAGTATTAAGTCCCAAAAAGTCCTTTCAGAACTTCAGCCCAAGATCCAAGAAATTCAGCAGAGGTATAAAAATGACAGAGAAAGACAGGCAAAAGAAATGATGGGGCTATACCAGAAAGAAAAAATTAATCCTTTCAGCAGTTTTTTGCCTCTTTTAATCCAGCTGCCAATTTTAATCGCTCTTTATCAGGTCTTTTGGAAAGGATTGCAACCGGGAGCAATGGCTGCTCTTTACTCTTTTGTGCCCGACCCAGGATTAATTGATCCAACCTTCCTCGGTTTAATTAATCTTAGCCAGGCTAGTTTCGGGTTAGCTGTTTTAGCTGGCATTACTCAATTTTTTCAGACAAAAATGATGAGCCCCAAACTTCAAAAATCTCCGGGGAGCGATAAAACAGCTCAATTTTCCACCATGATGCAAAAACAGATGCTTTATTTTTTCCCAATTTTTACTGTTTTTATTCTCTGGAAGCTACCTTCAGCCATCGCCCTTTATTGGATAGTCACTGCCTTTTTTTCAATTGGTCAACAATACCTAATTTTTAAAAAAACGTATGCTCAACCAAGATGACTTAAAAAAAATTAAAGAAACTACTGAGGAATTTTTTAGAAAAACAACCTTCGAGGTGAAAATAGAATTCCTCCCTCCGCGAGATTTAACCATCCCGATTAATTTAGAGCTTGAAGACCCTCAAATTTTAATTGGCGAAGGGGGACAAACCTTAGCCGAAATCCAACACCTTTTAAAAGCGATATTGAGAAGAAAAATTCAAGAACCTTTTTTTATCGACCTGGACATCTCAGGCTATAAAAAGAAAAAATTTGAATACCTAAAAGAGTTAGCTCGTTCTGCTGCCGACGAGGTGACTATTACCAAAAAAGAAAAAATCCTCTCTCCAATGCCAGCTTATGAGAGAAGGATTATTCATCTTGAATTAGCCGGGAGGTCAGACATAACTACCGAAAGCATTGGCCAGGAACCAGAAAGAAGAGTAGTCATTAGGCCCTATCCCTAAATTTCTCCTTTCGCTTCCCTTATTTTTAAAATTTCTTCAGGAGCAGTGGTGATAATTTGGTCTTCGGTATAGGAAGCAACCACTTTTATTGCCACGTGTTTTTGGCCGGCAAAAAAGATTCCCTCTCCTACCTCTGCTTCTAATAATAAATATTTTTCTTCATCGGTTAAATTAAAGGTTTTTTGGACAACGTCAATTGTCGCTGGCGACTGTTTCATTAGAAATTGCAAAGAAGAATTAGTAATAATTGGCTGGCCGTAAGAAGATTTCATAAAGTCACCAACGTCCTGGGTGATAGTGGTTACGCCCAGCCAATATTTTCTTGCCCTTTTTGCTATTCCATATAAAAATGATGCCCCATCTTCGGTCTGCATTATCCACCAGGCCTCATCTACCACTAAGATTCTTTTTTTCAATTCTGACCTGACCTTGTTCCAGATATATCGCATAATAATAAACATAGCAATCGGTCGCAGTTCATCTTCCATGTCTCTAATTCCAAAAACCACAAAGGGTTTATCCATTGAAATATTGGTTGGCTGATTGAAAAATTGGGCAAAGGTTCCTTTGGTAAACTTCCTTACCCTTCTGACTAGACTTTCGGCTCCTTCCATCCCCTCTAAAACTGTTTCCAAATCTGACATTAAAGGGATTCTCTCTTTCCAGGATGAGGGATCGGTTTCGGGAGTAATATCTTTGGCAGCATAAGTTTCACTCAAAGCCCGGTCAATAATGGCATCTTCTTCGGGAGTTAAACCTCCCAGCATGATTCTTAGTAATCCAACTAAGTTAATAATATTAGACCTTAAAACGTCTTCCGGTTTTTCATCTTCTCTGGGAGTGGGGAGCTCGAAAGGATTAATGTGGTTTGGGCTGGCTAAAGAGATATTGAAGAAAGAACCACCAACAGCGTCGGAAAGGAACTTATATTCGTTTTCTGGGTCAAGCACAATTACGTCCACCCCCAACATCAGAGAGCGTAAGATTTCTAATTTCACTGCGAAGCTCTTTCCCGCTCCACTTTTTGCGAATAAAATGGAATTCGCGTTCTCTAAACTGAAACGGTCAAAAAGTATTAAAGAATTATTATGTCGGTTTATCCCATACAAAATTCCTTCGTTGGAGCTCAAATCAAAAGAGACGAAAGGAAAAGTGGAAGAGAGGGGGTCAGTATTCATTGAGGTATGGACTTGGAGTTGGTCTAAACCATAAGGGCAAGTGCAATTAAACCCCTCTCTTTGCTGGTAAAGAGCCGGCTTAATATAGATTAACCTCGATTCCAGAATTGACCTTAAGGTGGTCTCAATCTCCTCCAGCTGTTTTGGGTTGTCGCCATAGACCGTTAAATAGAGGCCAAATTTAAACATCCTTTCTTGAGCAGTTTGGAGTCGGTCTCGTAAGGTTTCTAAATCTCGGTAAGCAGTTTCTAAAGCCGGATCCCTGATTAACCCCTTTTCTTCTCTTTCCATAATTTCAGCCATCACTTCGGTTACTTTTCTTCTGAGTTGTTTTAAAATCGTCCCGGTTTCAATGGGATGGATATGAAAACCAATATCCATTGGCGTATCCAAGTTAATCACCGGAGAAAACCAGGCGGTGCTTAAATATCTTGGATAAGAGAAAATAAAGAAAGATTTTGCCAATCTCTCGCCCAATTTTAAATGGTCAGAGAGTAGAGCAATTGAGGAGGGAGCAATGATGTCTTTGGCACTGATTGCCGGCGCCTCAAAAATTTTCTCTGGAACCCTCGCTTTTTTGAAAGTTGGGAGTTTAATATTAATCATTAATCAAGTTTTTAATTTATTAAAAACGCAGATTATTAATTATTGAATTAATTCGGGCGGAATTTCCGGGTAATAACCCACTTCCGCCTCCTCTGGGTGGCATAAGCTCCAGAAAAGCTCGATTAATTCCGAAGTGTTCAATGGAACGCACTGGAGACCGGATCTTCTCAACCCCAGGGCGACAAATTCCATTCTCTGCCAGAGTTGGGATTTAGCCCTCTGGAACCTTTCTGCATCAAAAATGGTATCGGTCTTTTTGATCCCTGGGATTTCCACCAAGGTAAAAGGCACAACCACAAAAAAATTTTTTGACATAATTGCTCCGCCAGCGATTAACCCTTGAATAAACTTTCGATAGTCGGCCGTTTGAATTCGTAATAGCTCATTTTCTTGTTTTCCCTCCAATTCTTTTAATTTTTCGAGGTAGCCAGTGATGTTTAATCTTCGCGACTGGATAACGATTTCAATTGAAAAATCTAAAGAATTTAAAAAGTTCTGAAATTGATAAATAATGGCATTCTGTTCATCTTCGGATTTCAAGGCAAAGTTCAAGGAAGAAACCATGATGACTCCCCTGAGGGCTTTATTTTTGAGGATAATTATTCCCTCTCTAATTTGGTCAATTTCTAAAAATTGTTGAGTACTAGCTTGAGGCATATTATTTGGTTTTAGTTTCAATCTGAGTTCTTAATTTTTTTAATTGACTTTTTTCAGCAATTTTTAAAGGAAGTTCCTCCTTGTCCGCCGTAGCTTTAGCTGAGGCGGGCTTTTCTTTTTCAAAAACAGCGACCAGTGTTTCTTTTTTTCGCCAAATATACATTTTAGGAGAAGTTAAAAATTTTAGAGAGTTTCCCAAAACAGTCGGCAAATCTCGGCCGCCAATTTTTAAAAAAGCCAAAGCCACTGCCCCTCCGCCTAAAAAAATCGATGCTAATAAGAAAAGTGAAAAAGGAAGGGTAAAATAAAGGACAAAACCAATGGCGCCGGCAATTCCGACAAAAATAAATTGTCGAAAAGTGAGGGGCCCGACTACTTTTGCCTCATGTTCAATAAATTGAGGAATAGTAAATCTCATTTTATTCTACAGGTTCGCGATAAACATCTTCTTTAGCCGGAACAGGGGGTTTCTCTTCGGGCGGTGGAGTAATTCCGGCAGGTTTAGCCGATGGCGCAATCTCTATTTTGTAAAGCTCTTCCAGGCTGGTTTTCACTGGATAAAAGACAAACCGATTAATTTCCTGAGCCACTTTTTTAGCAACCTCTTTTTCTAATTTTAATTCTTTTTCTAAAGTTTCTTGAAAATCTTCCGGCGGCAAAACTCCAATTAAAGCCCGGCCAACATATTCAACGATTTCCCCTAAGTTTTCCTCCACGCCGTGTCTTTTGCAAATCTCATAAATATTATTTCCGGTTTCCTCAGCCCAAAGAGCATCCTTTAATTCTTGAGGAAGTTTTTCGTAAAGTTTCCAAAATTCTTCTTTAGAATATTCTTTTGCCATATTATTTTTATTTTACCACAAACAAAAAATAGCTCAACAACCCTTGAGCCCTCCACAGAAGAGTGAAAAGATTACCCTTGACATTTTTAGAGAGTGGTGTATAATATGAGATAAAGAGGAGGGTGGTATGAAATTGCCGTGGCGAAAGAAGAAAGCAAAAGAGAATCAAAAAAATCAAAAGAAAGAAGGAGGTATCAGCATGGCAGGGTTTGAAGAGTTGAAGAAACGGACCGAGGAGTTGCTAAAGAAGGCGTCGGCCGGAACGCCGACTCTGGCTGAGCGGACAGCGCCAATCCTTGTCGCTAAAGACGAGGAGCTCCGGAAGCGCGAGGGTAAGGTAGCGGCCAAAGAGAAGGAGCAGGACCTTCGGGAGAAGGCGCTCACTACTAAGGAAGCGGTGGCCAAAGAGACGATGGCTAATCTCGAGGAAGCTCGAAAAGCCATCGAGGAACGGGAGACAAAGGTTAAGGAGCGCGAGGATGCGGTGACGAGTCAAGAGGAAACCGCCCAAAAGAAAGAGGGTGAACTCAATCAGCGGGCGGCCGAGCTCGATGCGCAGAGCAAAGAGCTCGACGAGAAGAAGAGGTCTCTCGATGAGGTGGCTACCAACCAGGCGCAGATCGATGAGGCGCTGAAGGTACGGGAAGTGATAGTCAAAGTCCAGGAGGACGAAGTGGCTGAAGTCCGGGCCCTGGCCGGGGTGATAAAGAGAATCATCGAAGAGATGAATCTCCAGCCTGAGCTTGAAGCCATGGGTATCTGGTCCGAGTTCGCGAAGTATGTCGGAGAGGAGGTAAAGTAAGATGGGAGTGTTACAAGCACTGGGATTGGCTCCCAGGTCTGAAGCTGAGAAGGTCCGGGAAGAGCGAATCTCTCGGGCCCGGGAGAATCTTGAGAAGGCCCGGGAGGACCTCGCCAGGATCCCTTGGGGATCCGACACCGAGCGGAGGATATCTCAAGCCGAGAGGGATGAGACCCTCCAAGTGGTCCGCAACAAGCGGATCGCGGCGCGAGCCCAGGAGCGTACCTGGGAAGCGCTTCTGGAAGGAGTGGATCTCGACGGCCAGCAGACCGATGCGGCGGCAAACATCACCCTTGTTAGGGGATTTCTGAGACATTAGTTCCCCAACCCCCATCCTCTATGGGGCTAAAAGCAGGATTCCAGAGGAAAAGATGCCGAAGTCGCCATTCGTAGCGGCGAATAAGGCTCAAGGAATCCGAACATAATTATCTGAAGAAAAAGGCTCTCCCTTCGTAGCGGAGAGCCTCTTCTATTTTAGGGAGTCCCCTTGTCTTCTTTTTCAATTTCTTTCGCTTCTTTAAGGTATTTTCCGTATTCAATTGCCGCTCTCCTTAGTTCAGCCTGGGCTTCATTTAACTCTTTTTGCCTATCTTCAAATTTTTTCTGGAGATCTCCTAATTTTTCCTCGTCTTTTTCTTTCTTTGCCTTCTCAATTTCAGCCAGAACAGCTTTAGTATCTTTATTTACTGCTTCTACATTCTTGCGGACCTTGAGATAATCTTTTCGGAGACTTTTTTCTACGCCTGGTATTTTTCTGGTTGGTTTTTTCGAAATCACTTCCCCCGCCTTCTTTATTAACCCCTCTTCTTCTTGAATTTTTTTACCTCCTCGATTATTATTCTCCGTTTTCTTTCTAAGTTTTCTCTCTGAGTATTTAAGCTCTGTCTTTCTCTGTCTAGAGCATCTATCCTAGCAGAAACATTGCTAAGTTCGGTTAGTTCTTCGGAAGAAAGTTTTACTCCCTTCAGCCTTAGTTCGCTTCTTTTTCTTCCAAGAGCGCCCGACTCAATATTAATTTCCTCAATTCTTTTTTGAGATTCACCGATTCTCCCTGCCAATGCTGAAGAATATTCGGGCTTAGCAAATTCTCCTTTTCTTGCCTCAATTTCCTCTGGGCTCAATTCAAAAAGCTCTGGAGGAGCAGCAGTAGGCGGCACCTTTTTTCTTGCTTCCGTAATTAACGTTTTAGCTCGTCCTTCGCCAATTCCTTCCCATTCTCGCATTAACAACCGACCAGCCGCCGTGTAAGGAGCCCTGACAAAAGAAGGATTGGTTTTGGCGAGTTCTTTTAAAGATTCCTCTGGGGTCGGAGC
>CAYXSK010000007.1:0-9761 GCA_964466325.1 uncultured Candidatus Saccharibacteria bacterium
AAACGGTGGTTGGCTTGGCAAAATAATAACCCTTCCCCTTTTGAAACTTTTTGGCCTTTGGGTTGCTCAAATAATTTTAGGAGGAATCATTATTATTGGAGGAGTAATTTTTTGGCATCTATTGAGACAACCCAGACCGGAAGCAAGGACTCCAACCCTCCCACCACCCTCCCAGAGGGCCCCAGAAAAACCACCCTCCTTAATCAAAAGAATCTTTGGCCCCCGTTTTAAAGTTAAAGAGGTAGAACCTGCTCCCTTTTTCGGAAAAGAGCAAAAGAGGCCGTCTTTAGAATTAAAAACCAAAGCAGTTCCGTCGGGCCCCACCGAAGGTGGGACATCAAAAGTGGCTGGGGCAGAATACAAGTTCCCTCCTCTAGAGCTGCTTGATTCAGAAAGAGGTGAGGCCTCGGCTGGCGACATTAGAGTAAATTCAGCAATTATCAAAAAGACCCTGGAAAATTTTGCTATTCCAGTAGAAATGTCAGAGATAAATACCGGACCGACTGTTACTCAATATACTTTGAAACCGGCTGATGGAATAAAACTTTCAAAAATTACTACTCTTTCTAATGACCTATCTCTGGCTTTGGCCAGCCATCCAATTAGAATCGAAGCGCCAATTCCCGGGAAGCCCTTAGTCGGGATTGAGGTTCCAAACAAAGTTAGGGCAAAGGTAAGATTAAAAGATTTAATTTCCAACCCTCAATTTCAGTCAGCCTTCTCTAATTTGACTTTCTGTTTGGGAAGGGATGTCTCGGGCAATCCCCGCTATGCCGATTTAGCTCGAATGCCTCATCTTTTAGTAGCTGGCTCCACCGGCACCGGAAAAACAATAATGCTGAATAGTTTAATTCTCTGTCTTCTTTATCGGAATTCGCCAGAAGTTTTAAGATTTATTCTCATTGACCCAAAAAGAGTTGAGTTCCCAGTTTATCAAGAACTTCCCCATCTTTTGTGCCCGGTAATTTTTGATGCCCAAAAAACCGTTAACGCTCTGCAGTGGTTAATTTCAGAAATGGAAAGAAGATTCGATGTTTTATCGGAAAATGGGTCGCGAGATATGACAAGCTACAATGAAAAGGTTTTAAGGGAGGGATTTCAACCTCTGCCTTACATTGTTTTAATTGTCGATGAGTTGGCTGATTTAATGGCAGCTAAAGGAAGAGAGGTGGAAGCCGGAATTGTCAGGTTAGCCCAAATGTCCAGGGCGGTCGGTATTCATTTGGTTTTAGCCACCCAAAGGCCATCGGTAGAGGTAATTACTGGTCTCATCAAAGCCAACATTACTTCTCGGATTACTTTTCAGGTTGCCTCCCAGGTTGATTCAAGGACAGTTTTAGATATGGCCGGAGCAGAAAAACTTCTGGGTTTAGGAGACATGCTCTTTGTCTCAGCTGAAATTGCTAAACCCAGAAGAATCCAGGGAGCTTTTGTTTCAGAAAAAGAAGTGCAAAGAGTGGTAAACTATATAAAAATTCAAAATTCAAAACTCAAAGCTCAAAAAATGGAGGAGGGAATTGTTTTAGAAAATAATTTAGCCGAAGATTTAGCCAAAGGTTTGGAGACACCGGAGACAGAGTTTGAAGGTTTTTATACCGGCGAAGACCCTCTTTACGAAGAAGCTAAAAGAGTGGTCATTGAAGCCAGAAAAGCTTCGGCCTCCCTTTTACAAAGAAGATTAAGGGTTGGCTATGCCAGAGCGGCCAGGTTAATTGATATGTTAGAGGAAAGAGGGGTGGTGGGACCTGGCGAAGGAGCAAAACCCAGAGAGATTCTAATGAAATTTCCCGAGGAAGCAAAAGAAGAAGGAGGAGAAGGAAGGGATGACGAAGACTGGCAGAAGATTTAAAAAATTTCTAATGGTATAATTAAAGTATGGTAAAGAAAAAAGGCGAAAAAACTGAACAAGGATTAAATGAGGCAGTTGAGGAAATAAAGCAGCGGTTTGGTGAAGGGGCAATAATGAAATTAAAAGAGGTGAGAGCAGTTGATGTTGATGTTGTTCCCACTGGTTCCATTTCTTTAGATTTGGCTTTGGGAGTGGGCGGAGTGCCGCGGGGAAGGGTGATTGAGATTTATGGTCCTGAAGGAGGAGGGAAAACCAGTTTGGCTTTGCATATTTTAGCTGAAGCCCAAAAAAGGGGAGGAGTGGGGGCTTTTGTTGATGCGGAACATGCTTTAGACCCGGATTGGGCAAAAAAAATTGGAGTCAACATTGACGATTTATTAATTTCTCAACCCGATTCCGGAGAGCAGGCCTTACAAATCATTGAGACCTTAGTTAGGTCAGGCGAGGTTGATGTTATCGTTGTCGATTCAGTGGCAGCCCTTGTCCCCCAGGCGGAAATAGCCGGTGAAATGGGTGAATTTCAAATTGGCCTCCAGGCCCGTCTCATGAGTCAAGCCTTGAGAAAGCTTTCCGGAATTATTTCAAAGACCAAAACAATAGTGATTTTTCTCAATCAAACTCGAATGAAAATCGGAGTTAGCTGGGGCAATCCAGAAACCACTCCGGGCGGTCTAGCTTTGAAATTTTATGCTTCGGTTAGAATTGATTTAAGAAGAATAGCTCAAATAAAGCACGGTGAGGAAATTATTGGCAGCCGAATTAAAGCCAAGATTGTCAAAAATAAAGTGGCCGCTCCTTTTAAAACCGCCGAGTTCGACATTTATTATAATGAAGGAATTTCTAAATTTACTGATATTATCAATGCCGGCTTGAAATCCGGTCTAATAAAAAAACAGGGGTCTTGGTTTCAATACGAAAATCTAAAACTTGGCCAGGGGATGGAGGGAGCGAGACAGTTCTTAAAAGAGAACCCCCAGATAGTTGAGAAAATAAAAACCGCTCTATTTAGTAGTGAAAGGCAGCAATCCTAAATAACGAGCTCTCTTGATTGCCCGAGCTAATTTTCTTTGATGGCTGGCGCAGACGCCAGTCCTTTTTTTTGACCGGATTTTAGCTAATCCTGAGATAAAGCGACGGAGCAACTCCGTCTCTCTAAAATCAATTTCTTTAATATTTCTTTGACAGAAAAAACAGGCCATGAATTAAATTGCTCTATTGTTTTATTGCTAAATTGTTATATTGAAAAATCAGTTTGGCAATTTAACAGTATAACAATATAACAGTTTAGAAGGGTAAATCTTTCACGTCTATCTCATTTTCCTCAACGATGGGAATTTCTTCTTTCGGAGGCAATTCTTTAGCTTCTGGCGGCACAACTTTTCCGGCTGCTTTGGGTCCCAATTGAAGTCTTTCAGCGACAATTTCTGTTCGGTAGCGTTTGTTTCCCGAAGCATCTTGCCAGTTTCTTGTTTGAAGCCGACCTTCAATTAGAACTAAAGAACCTTTAGTTAAATACTGGGAAGCAATCTCAGCCAACCTTCGCCACAAAACGATATTGTGATATTCGGTTGATTTTTTAGTTTCACCGGTAGTGGGATCTTTTCCAATTCTGTTGGTAGCTAATCCAAAAGAGCAGACTGTCTGGCCAGAAGGAGTAGTTCTTGCTTGGGGATCTTGGGTGAGACGACCAACGAGAAAAACCTTGTTAAGGTTCATGTTATTCTCCTAAAATTTCCTCTAATTTTTTCTCAATTTCTTTTAATTCGACCTTTGTCTCGGGTTTTTTAACTTTGGGTAGAGCTGCTCTTAATCTGGGCTTTCTGGCCGGAGCCATAACCTCTCGGATTCCTGAAACAGGTTTAATTAAAAGCAAATAGCGGATGATTTGGGCCTCTTGTTTTAGTTTCCGTTCCAAATTTTCTAATTTTTCCGGAGCCAATTGAAAACCCAGCGAAATCAAATAAGCCGACCGTTTTTTCTTAATCGGATAAGATAATGATTTGATAACTGGCGGCCTTACCTCAGATAAAACTCCGTTCTCCACCCGAATCAAAGAAGTTATTTTTGATTCCAGCTCTTTCAGTTCTTCTTCTGAAAGTTCTGGTGATACTATATAAGTTAGCTCGTAATTTTTCATATTCTAAATTCTATCACGTCGCCATCCTGGACTATGTAATCTCTGCCAACTGTTTTGAGAGAACCTGACTCTCTCGCCTCTTTCCAGTTTCCAGCTTCCAATAATTTCTGCCAAGAGATTACCTCAGCTCTAATAAATTTTTCTTTAAAGTCAGAATGAACCACCCCTCCGGCTTCAGGTGCCCTTAGCCCTCTCTTTAAAGTCCAAGCTCGTGTTTCTTTTCCGCCTGCCACGGTAAAAAAAGTAATTAAATCAAGGATATTGTAACAAGCAAGAATTAGCTGGTCAAGTTGTGATTGCAATCCTAATTCCTTTTTTTCTGAATCCGACAACTCAGTCATTTCCAATTCGTCTTTTAGATTCATCACCAAATGCTTAACTTTCGGAGGTTGGTATTGGCTTTTGCCGTTGGTGTTTAAAAGATAGATAATTGGTTTTTTACTTAAAAGATTTTCTTTCTCTTTAGACTCCAAATCTTTCAGTTCAAGTTCAATTTTTATTGTTTCAATGTCGCTATCGGGGTCAATTTTTCCTGTCACATTTTCAACATTAGGGTCTTCAAATGTCCTGACTACTTCCAAAATTGCGTCACAATTTCTAATATGAGCCAAGAATTGATTGCCCAGGCCTTCACCCTTGGAAGCTCCTTTAACTAAACCGGCAATATCAACAAACTCAATAACTGTGGGAGTAACCTTTTCTGGCTTGATAATTTGGGCCACTTTTTCTAATCTCTCATCAGGAACAGTAACCACTCCAACATTGGGATGAATGGTGGTAAAGGGGTAAGCCGCAATATCAACCGGTATTTTAGTTAATGCCTTAAATAAGGTTGACTTACCAACATTAGGTAGTCCCACTATACCTACTGAAAAACTCATACTGATATGATATAATAAAATATTATGAAAATCAAGGTTAACCCTAATATTTTCCGAGCCTACGATATCCGGGGGATTTATCCTGATGAACTTAATGAAGAAGCCGCTTATTTTATCGGCCGAGCTTTTGTTAAATTTTTGGGCAAACCAAAATCAAACATTGTAATAGGGCGAGATAATCGTATTTCCTCGCCGTCGCTTTTTAAAGCGTTAACCAAAGGAATTATTGACCAAGGAGCAAATGTTATTGATATTGGGCTTTCAATTACCCCGATGCTTTATTTTTCCGTAGCTCATTTTAAATTCGATGGGGGAATAGAAATTACCGCCTCTCATAATCCTCCTCAATACAACGGCTTTAAATTTGTCCGAGAAAAAGCAATTCCAATTAGTGAAAAGAGTGGGATAAGGGAGATTAAAAATTTAGTTTTCAAGGGTAAATTTAAAACAATAAAAAAGGGAAGAATCATAAGAAAGAAAGTTTTAAAAGAATATCTAAAATTTAATTTAAAGGATTTTGACCTCTCCGAGATAAAACCTTTTAAAATCGTTATTGACACTGCTAACGCTGTACCAGGGATTGTTGTTCCGGAGATTTTTAAAAAGCTAAATCTTAAAATTTATCATCTTTTTGCTAAATTAGATGGCTCTTTCCCTAATCATCTTCCCAGTCCTCACGAAGAAGAGAATTTAGCCGACATTAAAAAAGAAGTTTTAAATAAAAAAGCTGACTTAGGAATAGCTTTTGATGGGGACGGTGATAGAATTATCTTTATTGATGAAAAAGGTAAAATGATTCCGGGAGATTTAATTACTGGCTTTTTGGCCAGTTTAATTTTAAAAGAGAATCCTGGGGAAAAAGTATTGTGTGACGTTCGCTCGAGCAATATAGTCAGAGATGTTGTAAAAGAGATGGGCGGGATTTCGGTAATTGGTAGAATAGGGCATTCTTTTATAAAAGAAAGAATGCGGAGAGAAAATATTATTTTCCAGGGAGAATTAAATGGTCATTATTATTTAAGAACGCATTATTTCTGCGAGGCTCCATTTTTCGTGATATTTAAAATCCTCGAGGAAATGTCTAAACAAGGCAAGAAGATTTCTGAATTAACCCAACCATTTAAAAGATATTTTCACTCAGGAGAGATAAATTTCGAAGTAAAAAATAAAAAAAAGGTTTTAAAAACCTTAGAGAATAAATTTAAAGGAGGGAAAGTTTTAAAAATAGATGGCTTAAGAATAGACTTTCCCGATTGGTGGTTTAATGTGCGACCTTCTCATACCGAGCCAGTTTTGAGATTAGTGGTGGAAGCTAAAACAAAAAAACTAATGGAGCAAAAGAAAAAGGAGCTAAGCTCCTTAATATTGAAAATTTATTAGATTAGGCCCATTTTTTTTCTGACCTCTTGAAGTGTTGATTGGGCGATGATTTGGGCTCTTTTTCTACCCTGTTCTAAAATTTCTCTGACATAGACTTCTCTCAGGATTAGTTCTTTTCTTTTTCGCCGGAAAGGCTCTAAAGAATTTATTAAAAGCTCAGCTAAAGATTTCTTAAATTCAGCATAACCCTTTCCTTTAAATTTTTTCTCAATTTCTTTAATTGATTTTTCCGAAAACAGAGAATAAATAGTTAAAAGATTAGAGATCCCCGGTTTCTTTTCCGGGTCGTATTTAATCACTTTCCCGGTGTCGGTGACAGCTGACATTATCTTTTTTTGAATTTCTTCAGGCGTATCAAATAGTCCAAGACAGCCCCGGGGGTCGTCGGTTTTTGACATTTTTTTCTTTGGATTTTGTAAACTCATTATTTTTGCTCCGATTTTGGGAAGCAAAACTTCAGGCGTTTTGAAAGTTTGGCCAAAGCTTTGGTTAAATTTTCTGGCAATGGTTCTGGCTAATTCAACGTGTTGCTCCTGGTCTTTTCCTACCGGAACTAAATCTGTCTGATAAAGCAAAATATCAGCTGCCATCAAAATAGGATAATTTAAAAGCCCGGCATTGATATATTCTTTGTGTTTTTTGGCTTTTTCTTTAAACTGGGTCATTCTTTGGAGTTCAGCCAAAGGGGTAATTGTTCCCAAAAGCCAGGCAAGTTCTGAATGTTCTTTAACCTGGGACTGAACGAAAAAAATACATTTTTCCGGGTTGAGCCCGGCCGCTAAATAGGTTATAGCCACATCAAGGATATTTTTTTGGAGCTCTTTTGGTTCATAAGGCGTAGTTATTCCATGTAAATCAACAATACAAAAAACACACTCATTTTTTTCTTGGAGCAAAATCCATTGTTTTATCGCTCCCAAATAATTTCCAATATGCAGTTCTCCAGTTGGCCTAACGCCACTAAAAATTCGCATAGATTTATACCTCGATGACGACCGGTAGAATCATGGGTCGCCTTTGAGTTTTGGTATAAAAGAATTGGCCGATTTTATTACGGATTTCATCTTTGACATAACTCCAATTAACCGCTCCGCCTGTTCCAGTAGCTCGATTTACAATTTCAATCACTTTTTTCCGAGTTTCCCTGAGCAATTCTTTTGATTCCCGAAGATAAACAAACCCTCTAGATATTATATCAGGAGAACCCTTTACTTTGCCAGTGGTTTTATCAATAACAGTCACAATGACAAACATGCCATCTCGGGCTAACATCTGTCTGTCTCTTAAGACCACTTCACCCACATCGCCAATCCCTAAACCATCAACCATGACATAATTTGAGGGAGCTTCTTCTTTTTCAATATAGATTCTTTCTCGGCTTAAATTAACAATTTTTCCATTTTCAGCAACAACAACATTTTTTTCCGGGATACCTGCTTCTTTAGCTAATTCTCCGTGAGCTACTAACATTGAATACTGACCATGAATTGGCAAAAAGAATTTTGGCCTTATAATATTAATCATTTCTTTTAACTCTTCCTTTTGAGCGTGACCGCCGGCATGAATATCCATCATTTTATAATGGAAAACTTTTACTCCTTGACGCAAAATATCATCCTTTAACATCTGAACCGTTCTTTCATTTCCCGGGATAACCGAAGAAGAAAGAATAACCGAATCTCCTTTCTTTAGGCGAATGAAAGGATGCTCTTTAATGGCAATTCTCATTAAAATTGCCGAACCTTCTCCTTGGGCGCCGGTACACAAAATGGTTATTTTTGAATCAGGATAATTATTAATTTCTTTTGCCTTAATAAAAGTTCCCCTCCTGGCTTTAACATAGCCCAGAATTCTCGAAATTTCCACGTTGGTTTTCATTGAATAACCCTCAAGACAAACTCGCCTGCCGTGTTTTTCTGATAAAGTGATAATTTGCTGCACTCTATTAATTAAAGAGGCGAAGGTGGCAGCAATAATTCTGCCAGAAGAATGCTGAAAAATTTCGTCAAGGTTTTTTTCAATGGTTTTTTCCGAAAGCGAATGACCGTCTTCTTCAGCGCCAGTAGAATCAGAAAGCAAAAGCAGAATTTTTCTTTGAGCCAAAGAACGCAGTTTTTGAAAGTCAGTTGGTAAATCGTTGACCGGATGAGAGTCAAATTTGAAATCAGAAGTATGTAAAATGTTACCCACCGGAGTTTCAATAAATAATCCTAAATTATCGGGAATGTTATGGTTTTGGCGGAAAAATTCAATTCTAAAGGGACCTAACTTAATTCTTGAGCCACTTTTAACTTCGGTGATGTTTAATTTGGGTAGGTTCGAAAAATCTTCCTGTCTTTTTAAAATTATTCCTCGGGTTAAGGGAGAGGCAAAAATTTCTAAATTCGGGTGCCAGATTTTTCCAATCAAATAGGGGATAGCGCCGATATGGTCATAATGGCCATGGGTAAAGACAACCCCCAGAATGTTTTTTTCCTTGCCTTTTAGATAGCTGATGTTAGGGACAATATAATCAATTCCCGGCATATCTTCTTCCGGCATCCTGAGACCCATATCACAAATCAAAATAGGGGCCCCGCCTCTGGCGGGGAGGGTGGTGGGTGGGTGGCGTCCCTGCCACTCCAAGAGCATCATATTACGACCAACCTCCCCTAGGCCG
Organism: uncultured Candidatus Saccharibacteria bacterium; assembly: GCA_964466325.1. Lineage (GTDB taxonomy): Bacteria > Patescibacteriota > Minisyncoccia > Minisyncoccales > CAYXSK01 > CAYXSK01. The sequence continues at coordinate 8,907 of CAYXSK010000007.1, forward strand.
CCTAAAGGAATTATCCTTAAATTAGATTGTTTTTTAGGCATAAAGCGGTGCCGAGGGTGGGACTCGAACCCACAAGCTTTTATGCACTAGCTCCTGAAGCTAGCATGTTTACCAGTTTCATCACCTCGGCTTTTTATTTTCCAGAATAGATTTCGCTATTTTATATTTTCTTTTAAGACAGGGGACTTCTAGATTTGGATAAATTTTGGGTAGCAATTTAAGAGATTCTTTTTTGGCGAAAGTTAAACGAAATTCTCTACTTGTATACTCAATGAAACCACAAACATTTAATAGAGAATTTATTTTTTGTTGTAGCCATTTCAGATGTTTACGGCTTGCTGAATGGAAAACAGTATAAAGTCTTTGACTGTTAGGATAAATCGGGTCCTGAAATTTACGAATACATCCATCTCCGTCTAAGTGTCCTCGTAAGAAATCAAAAAAATATTTTTTGGGTATTTTTAAACTTCCAATCCTTTTTGTTTTGTTGGGCATTAATCCTATAGTAAGTAGCCATTTGTAAAGAATAACATTTCCAAATTGAACACAATGGCAATCTTTTTTTCCGGTATAACTACTCCTTCGCAAGCCAATTTTATTTTTTAACTTAAGACATTTTCTAAAAGTTTTAAGTAATGGGATATCTTTCGATACTAGAATTAGATGTCTTCCATCAGGAGATAAGTTTCCATCGGTAGTAATCAGTCCAACCGCATAAGCAATTTCAGAGTTCCACTTTGCTTTGTAATCTTTATTTTTTTGGCTTCCTCTCATGTTTTTCGCTAAAATTTACGTGTATACCAGTTCCATCACGTCCGCCTATTTCGGGCTTTTTCTGCCGTACTTATCTTCAAT
>CAYXSK010000008.1:0-9543 GCA_964466325.1 uncultured Candidatus Saccharibacteria bacterium
ATTCCCGAAGTGATAATTTCAATGTTAGCCTGTGCCAGAATCGGTGCGGTCCATATGGTCGTCTTTTCGGCTTTTTCATCGGCTGCTTTGAATATAAGATTAAAAATTACCGGAGCTAAAGTTTTAATTACCGCCGATGGCTATTATCGAAGGGGTCAGATTATTAATTTGAAAGAAAGTGCCGATGCGGGAATAAAAGGGACAGAAGTAAAAAAATTAATTGTAGTAAAGAGAGCGGGCAATGAAATTTCTTGGAATCAAGAAAAAGATATCTGGTATGAAGATTTAATAAAAAACGAAAGTGATTCTTGTCAACCACAAGTAATGGATTCAGAAGATATATTTTTTATCCTGCCGACCAGCGGAAGCACAGGCATTCCCAAAGCCTGCCTTCACACTTGCGGTGGTTACACTGTGCAGGCTTATTGGACCGGGAAATGGATTTTTGATTTTCATGAGGATTCAATTTTATGGTGCACTTCCGATGTTGGATGGATAACGGGAATAACATACACAATTTACTCACCCCTGCTTAATGGAATAACGACTTTAATGTTTGAAGGAGCGCCTGACTTTCCAACGCCAGATAGATGGGCGCAAATTATTGAAAAACACAAAGTGACGATTCTTTATACTGCGCCAACAGCCATTAGGATGTTTGAAAAGGAGCTAAGCTCCTTAAAGGAATATAAATTTGAGAGTTTAAGACTTTTAGGGTCAGTAGGAGAGCCAATAGATGAATCAGCCTGGCTCTGGTACTTTAAAGAAGTAGGGAAGGGTAAATGTCCGCTTGTTGATACCTGGTGGCAGACAGAATCAGGTGGGGTTCTTATAACTTCTTTACCAGGGATTGGTCCTTTTAAACCAGCTTTTACTGGATTACCATTTCCGGGAACAAAATTTGATATTTTTGATGAAAAGGGGAAGTCTCTGCCGCCTAATAAAGAAGGAAATTTAGTTATGCTTTCCCCTTTCGCCCCAGGACTTTTGAGAGGAATTTACAAAGATCCAAAAAAATATTTAGAAACTTACTGGAGTCAGTATGGTAAGAAAATTTATTTTACCAGTGATGCTGCTTACAAAGATGAAAATGGCTTAATTCGAATTGTTGGTAGGGTTGATGATGTAATTAAAGTGGCTGGTCATAGAATTACTACTGGAGAATTAGAAAATGCTGTTTCAAAACACCCCGAAATTACCGAATGTGCTGTTGTTGGTATTCCAGACGAAATAAAAGGAGAAGTACCCGTGGTTTTCGTAGTTTCAAAAGGAACTAAGCTCCTTAAGGATGCGGGGGTAATTAAAAAAGAAGTGATTGATCAAGTTAGAAAAGAGATTGGACCAATCGCCTTGCCAAAAGAAGTTTATTTAGTCGAAGATTTACCAAAGACGAGGTCGGGCAAGATTATGAGGAGGATTTTAAAAAGATTATTTACTGGTGAAGAATTAGGCGACCTATCCACTCTTGCCAATCCCGAAATCGTCGAAAAAATCAAAGGAATAATTAAATGACAAAATTAAAATCGAAAAAATATATTTTATGGTTTAAGGAAATCTCAGCAAAAGATGTGGCTTTGGTTGGGGGGAAAAATGCTTCGCTGGGAGAGATGATGGGAAAACTTTTTCAAAAGGGAGTTCAAGTTCCTGATGGTTTTGCTTTGACTACTATGGCCTATTGGTACTTTTTGAGAAAAAACAAGATTGATAAAAAATTAAAAGAGATTTTTGCGAAATTTAACCCAAAGAGTTTGGAAAGTTTAAAGGAAACTGGAAAGAAAGCACGAGAATTCATCTTAAGTGCCGATTTTCCTGAAGATCTAAAAAAAGAGATAATTAGGGCTTATCGAAAATTAGAAGAAAAATACGGTCAGAACGTTGAGGTAGCAGTGCGGTCTTCGGGAGTTTGCGAAGACCAACCTAGGGCATCTTTTGCTGGGCAATTCGAGACTTATTTGAATGTTTCTGAAAAAGAAAATTTGTTAGAAGCAATAAAAAAATCTTTGGCTTCAACTTTCAATGATAGAGTAATTGCCTATCGAGAAGAAAAAGGATTTTCTCATTTGAAATTTGCTCTGTCAATTGGCGTCCAGAAAATGGTTAGATCGGATTTAGCTTCTTCTGGTGTAATTTTTACATTGGACACTGAAACTGGTTTTAAAAATGTTATTTTAATCAATTCAATCTGGGGCGTGGGGGAAATGATTGTTAAGGGGAAGATTACACCAGACGAATTTTATGTTTTTAAGCCGACCCTAAAACAAAATTATAAACCGATTATTATTAAGGATTTGGGTAGAAAAACAAAAAAATTGGTTTACGACAAGAAAGGCGGTTTGAAAGAAGTTAATGTCCCGCCGGAACAACAGCTAAAATTTTCTTTGACTGATGAAGAAATTTTAAAACTCTCGAGGTGGGCCTGCCTGATTGAGGACCATTATCGGATTCCTCAAGATATTGAATGGGCAAAGGATGGCAAAACTGGTGAGCTTTTTATTGTTCAATCTCGGCCGGAAACGGTTCACGCTCCGAAAAAAAATCAATTTTACGAAGAATATCAAATAAAAGCTACCAAAAAACCAATTTTGACTGGCATTGCTATTGGAAATAAAATTGGCCAAGGGAAGGTTCACATTATTCCTAATGTTTCAAAAATAGGAGAATTTCAGAAAGGAGAAGTTTTGGTGACTAGAATGACAGATCCCGATTGGGTCAGCATTATGCGATTGGCTTCAGCAATTGTTACGAATGAGGGTTCTAAAGTATGTCACGCGGCGATCGTATCAAGGGAATTGGGGATTCCGTGTGTGGTTGGAACCTTAGAGGGAACTCAAGTTTTAAAAAATGGTCAAACTGTGACTGCAGATTGCACCCAGGGTTCGGAGGGGAGGATATTTTTAGGAGAGGTTCCATTTGAAATTAAAAGATATGATCTCAAAGAAATACCGAAATTGAAAACAAAAATAATGATTAATATTGGGGCTCCTGACGTTGCTTTTAAAACCTCCTTTTTGCCAAATGATGGTGTGGGTTTAGCCAGGATTGAGTTTATCTTGGCTGAAAAAATTAGAATTCATCCCCTGGCCCTTTATCATTACAAAAAAATAAAAGATAGAAAGATAAAAAATGAAATTGATAAATTAACTTATGGTTACAAAGATAAAAAAGAGTATTTCATTGATAAATTAGCCGAAGGAATTTCTCAAATCGCCGCGGCGTTTTATCCTAAACCAGTTATCGTTAGACTCTCCGATTTTAAAACCAACGAATACGCTGCCTTAATTGGTGGAGAAATTTTTGAACCTCAAGAATCAAATCCGATGTTAGGTTGGCGAGGGGCTTCGAGATATTATGATCCAAAATTCCAGCCAGCCTTTGAAATGGAATGCGAGGCAATTAAAAAGGCAAGGGAAATTTTTGGTTTAAAAAATATTTGGCTGATGGTTCCATTTTGCCGAACTCCAGAGGAAGGGAAAAGAGTTTTGGATTTAATGGAAAAAAATGGCCTAAAGAAAGGGGAAGACGAATTGAAAGTCATTGTTATGTGCGAAATTCCTTCGAATGTTATTTTAGCTGAAGAGTTTTTGGAAATTTTTGATGGAATGTCGATTGGATCCAACGATTTAACTCAATTAGCCTTGGGAATAGACAGAGATAATGCTAAAATATCTTATATAGGAGACGAAAGAAATGAAGCAGTGAAAGAAATGATTAGTCGGGTTATTAAACTCTGCCGCCAAAAGAAAAAATACTGCGGAATTTGCGGCCAGGGACCCTCGGATTATGAAGAATTCGCTGAATTTTTAGTTGAGCAGGGAATAGAGTCAATGTCGTTAAACCCTGACACAGTAATTAAAACTACTTCAATCGTAGCTAAAAAGGAAAAAGGTCGAAGTACTATTAATCATTAATTATTGACCGAGCTTCCATATTATGGAAGCGAAGGTGAAGATGAGGACGAAGTCCTCATCGCCATCAAATGACTATTAAAATATGGCAAAAATTACTTTATCAATAATTAAGGCGGATGTTGGGAGTATTGGCGGGCATATTAAACCCAGCCAAAAACTCTTAGAAACAGTCGAAAATTATGTCAAAGAAAAGGGCAGAGGGCAAATCCTCGATTATTACGTAGGTTTTACCGGAGATGACATTGCTATTTTGACTACTCATAAAAAAGGTACTTCAAATCCAAAAATTCACAAACTCTGCTGGGATGCTTTAACTGCCGGCACCAAAGTGGCAAAAAGCCAAGGATTATATGGAGCGGGTCAGGATTTATTAGTTAGCGCCTTTTCTGGCAATGTTAAAGGAATGGGACCCCAGGTGGCAGAAATGGAAATTGAAGAAAGACCAGCCGAACCATTTCTATTTTTTCAGGCTGATAAAACTGAACCGGGAGCCTTTAATTTACCACTCTATTTAGCCTTTGCTGACCCAATGCATTGTGCTGGTTTAATTTTGGCTCCGACAATCAAAAAAGGATTTAAGTGGTTGATTATGGATGTTTCTTTTACCAAAGCAGATAGAATTATTGAATTAGTTAGTCCGGAAGAGAGCTACGATTTAGCTTGTTTGTTAAGAGATAATGGTCGCTTCGTTGTTGAATCTATCTGGTCAAGAGCGACAGGTCTACAAGTGGTGGCAGCCAGCACTACTCGGCTTCATAATATTGCTGGAAAATATGTTGGAAAAGACGATCCAGTAATGTTAGTTAGGGCCCAGAAAGACTTTCCAGCTACTGGTGAAATACTTTCTCCTTATACGATAGGTCATTTCGTTTCAGGATTTATGAGAGGTTCTCACGCCGGACCTCTAATGCCAGTTAAGAAAAATTCTTCAATTTCCTTTTTTGATGGTCCGCCAATAGTGAACTGTCTGGCTTTTTCGATGAAAAATGGGAAATTGACCGAGCCGGCTGATGTTTTTGACCAGCCCTACTGGGATTATGTCAGAAATAAAGTTTCTCAAAAAGCTGAAGAAATAAGAAAACAGGGATTTTCCGGTGCAGCAATGCTGCCAATGTCAGAATTAGAATATACCGGAGTAATGGAAACTCTAAAAGAATTGGAAAAAAGATTTAAAGTTAGAAAAAAGTAAGTGTTAACTTTATCGGCTAAAATTCGCAAAGACCTTGGGAAAAAGGTAAAAGCTTTGAGAAAAAAAGGGATAATACCCGCTATTTTGTATGGGCCAAAAATAAAAAAGAATCTCTCTTTAGAAATTGACCAAAAAGAATTTGAGAAAATCTATAAAGCAGCCGGAGAAAGCTCTCTAATGTCTTTAGAAATTGAGGAAAGAAAATCACCGGTTTTAATTCATGAAGTAAAAAGACACCCTCTAACCGGAAAGCCAATTCATATTGATTTTTATCAACCAAGACTTGATGAAGAAATTACAGCCAAGATTCCTTTAGTTTTTGAAGGAGAGGCAATAGCGGTAAAGGATCTGGGAGGGACTTTGGTTAAAAATATTCAAGAGGTGGAGGTAAAAGCATTACCCCAGAATCTTCCCCACGAAATTAAAGTGGATGTCGAAAAACTTAAAACCTTTGAGGATAATATTTTGGTAAAAGATTTAATTTTGCCTGAAGGGGTGAAAGTTTTGAAAACACCTGATGAAATGGTGGCTCAGGTAATTCCGCCAGAAAAAGTAGAAGAAGAATTAGCCAAGCCAGTTGAAGAAAAAGTCGAAGAGGTTGAAAAAGTGGAAGAAAAGAAAGAAGAAAAAGAAGTGACAGCTGGCGAAGAATCCAAATAGTTTTATGATCAATCGAGTTTTTAAAATAGCCCTCTTATCTATTTTGGTTTTTGTTTTGATTTTGCCGTCTTTGCCGAGTTTGGCCATGGATCCCATTGAGGAGCGTCAAGCCCTGGAAGAGGAATTAAAAAAATTAGAAGAACAAATTGGACAATACGAAAAAGATATTACGAAGACTGCACAAGAGAAGAAAACCCTCCAAAATCAGATTTATATTTTGCAACAAAAAATAAAAAAATTAGAGCTTCAAATTCAACAGAGCAATGTGGCTATAGAAGAGGTGGGGCTTCAAATTCGAGACACCGAAGCTTCGATTGAAAAAACATCTTTAGAAATAGAAGATTCAAAGAAAAAACTTGCCGCCCTTCTAAGAATAATCCATGAAGAAGACCAGAAATCTCTGGTTGAAATTTTACTTTCTGAAACAACCCTCTCTGGTTTCTTTGATAATTTAGTGCAATTAGAAACTTTGAATTCCAAAAACCAAGAAATTTTAGAAAATATTAAAAGTTTGAAACTATATCTGGAGTCAGAAAAGAAATCCTTAGATGAGGAAAAGGCGGATTTAGAGAGAATGCTTGAAATTCAAATGCTTCAAAAAAAAGAGGGGGAGACGACCAGAAAAGAAACAGATTATTTTTTAAAATTAACCGAAGCTCAATACCAAAAATATCTTCAAGAAAAGGAGGCAACCGAGAAAAAGGCGGCTGAAATTAGGTCGCGAATTTTCGAATTAATTGGGGTGCCAAAGGCTCCCACCTTTGGCGAAGCTTATGAGATTGCTAAAATGGTTGAAAGGATTACCGGGGTGAGACCAGCTTTTTTATTAGCCGTCTTGACCCAGGAATCAAATATTGGGAAAAATGTTGGCCAGTGTTATCTCAAAAATCCCACTACCGGAGATGGGGTGACCTCTGATGGAAAACCAGTATCCAAAGTAATGAAACCTTCGCGAGATGTAGAACCATTTTTACAAATTACCAAAGAGCTGGGGAGAGACCCTTATAATACTCCGGTTTCTTGTCCTATTCCCAGCGTGGGAGGATATGGTGGAGCAATGGGACCGGCTCAATTCATTCCTTCTACCTGGATGAGATATCGGGATGGGGTAAAAGAAATCACCGGGAAGGCAGCCGATCCCTGGGATATTAAAGATGCTTTTTTAGCTGCTGCCGTATATTTAGCTGATTATGGAGCGGCAAAACAAACTCCGGATAGCGAATGGAAAGCAGCCATGATTTATTTTTCCGGCACCACCAATACAAAATACCGTTTTTATGGCGATTCGGTAATAAATATTACCAAGCAGTATGCCGGAGATATTGAGGCCCTGGAAAGAGCGGGTTAACTTAAATTTTTCTCTAGGGTTTCAATAATCTTGTCTAATCTTCCTGCCATAATTTCTGCGATATTATGCCAGGATTTTTTTATTCGATGGTCGGTAATCCTATCCTGGGGAAAATTATAGGTTCGGATTTTCTCTGCTCTTTTGGCAAAACCTATTTGGGCTCTTCTTTTTCCGGATATTTTTGTCGATTCCTCTAATTCTTTTTTTTCCAACAATTTTGCTTCGAGAATCGACATAGCATTTTCTTTGTTTTGGAGCTGATTTCTTTCAGTTTGGGAGGTGACGACAACACCTGATGGCAAGTGGGTAATTCTGACAGCCGTATGTCTTTTTTGAACATACTGACCGCCGGGGCCGGAAGCGCCGTAAAAATCGATTTTTAAATTTTCTGGATTTATTTTAATCTCGGCTTTTTTAGGTTTTGGCAGAATTGCTACTGAAGCAGTTGAAGTATGGATTCTGCCTGATTTCTCAGTTTCGGGAATTCTCTGAACTCGGTGAACCCCGCCTTCATACTTCATTCTGGAAAAAACATCTCCATTTTTAAGTTCAAAGATAATCTCTTTAAATCCGCCAAGCTCAGTAGGATGGGAAGATAGGACTTTTTGCTTCCAACCCTGCGATTGCCCGTATTTTGAATACATTTTAAAGAGGTTTCCGGCAAATAAACTCGCTTCTTTACCACCAGCTCCGGCTCGGATTTCAACAATGACTGATTCTGGTTGAAGAACTTCTTCAGGCATATTACTTTTTTCGCTTTGCTTTTATTTCCTCTTTCTTTACTAGTCTCTTTCTAAATTTTTCAACTCTTCCCATCGTATCGATAATCTTTTTCTTGCCGGTATAGAAAGGATGACATTGAGAGCAAACCTCAACTTCGATGAATTCTTTAGTAGAACCCACTGTAAAAGTATTTCCACAGGCACATTTAACTTGAGCATTTGGATAGTATTTTGGATGTAGATTTTTTTTCATATTCAAGTATTTTAACAAAGAATCTCTTTTAAATCAAGGATTGCCTTCATTTTTAAAATGTGATATATAAAAGGATATGACAGAGACAAAAGAAAATAAAATAGATCTCAACCTCGAAGAGATGGCAAAAGCCGGTCTTCATTTTGGCCATCGGACTTCACGGGTCAATCCTAAAATCCAACCCTATCTTTACGGAGTAAGAAATACCGTCCATATTTTTGATTTAGAAAAAACAAAAGTAAAATTTGAAGAGGCTTTAAAATTTATTCAGCAACTCGTTTCGGAAAACAAAATCTTATTAATTGTCGGGACAAAAATTCAGGTAAAGGAATTGGTTAAAAATGTGTCAATTGAATGCGGCCTGCCCTATGTTGTAGAAAGATGGTTAGGAGGAACTTTTACTAATTTCGAAACGATTAAAAAAAGAATTGAATATTTTAAAGACCTTGAAAAGAAAAAAACTGAAGGAGGGTTAGAAAAATATACTAAAAAAGAAAGAGCCGAAATTGATAAAGAACTAAAAAACCTAGAATTAAAATTTGGCGGAATAAAAAATTTAGAGAAATTGCCGGAGGCTATTTTTGTAATTGATATGAAAAAAGATATCTTATCTGTAAAAGAGGCGAGGATGAAAGGGATAAAAGTGATAGCCATTTCAGATACAAATTGTGATCCCACTCTGGCAGATTACCCGATACCAGCCAATGACGATGCCATCTCTTCAGTGAAATATATACTTGAGAAAGTTGCTGAGGTTATTAAAAAAGCAAAAAAATGATTTCAATAACTCAAATCAAACAACTAAGAAGCGAAACAGAGGTTTCGATAACCGAGTGCCAAAGAGCTCTTAAAGAGGCCAAGGGTGATTTAAAGATGGCCAAAGAAATCTTAAAGAAATGGGGCAAGGAAGTGGCCCAGAAAAAAGCTGAAAGGGTGGCAGGTTATGGTATTATTGATAGTTACATTCACCCAAATAAAAAAATTGGAGTGCTTTTGGAGTTAAACTGCGAGACAGACTTTGTAGCAAAAAATCAAGATTTTCAACAGCTGGCTCATGAATTGTGTTTGCAGATTGCCGCCATGGGAGAAAAAATTCCCTTATTGAAACAGCCCTGGATTAAAGATGAAACGAGAACCATCAAAGATTTAATCGATGAATACATTGCCAAACTTGGCGAAAATATTGTTGTTAAAAGATTTGCGAGGTATGAACTTTGAATTAGTAGCCATAATAATTTTATTTGGTAGTTTTTTGGGGATGGGCGCGATTATTTCGCGAAAAATTCCAGTTTTAATGGAACTGCCTGAAGTTCCGGTGAGGGCTAGTTGGAAAGACACCCTGTCAAAATTAAAGGAAAAAATTAAAGTTCTAAATCCTTTTAAATCTTTTTCCTATGAAATTTTTTTGCAAAAATTACTTTCGAAAATTAGAATTTTAAGCCTAAAAACCGATAATAAAACTT
>CAYXSK010000009.1:0-9513 GCA_964466325.1 uncultured Candidatus Saccharibacteria bacterium
GATCTATAACATCTGCTCCAATAAATTTTTGTTTTTTTAATAAACTTTTATCATAGTCGATGAACTTTCGTTCATCTTCACCCTTCGCTTCGCTCGGGTACTTAATGAAATCTGCTCCGGGGAAAACTTTTCTTACTTCTTTAACCTGATTAGTCGATAATCTCCCGGTGTTAAAAACAACATAATCAATAACATCTTTACCTAAATATTCCTCTAAAATTGTTAGAAAATCTTCAACGCCAAAACCGTCTGTACTTCCTACTTGAGTCATTAAATTACAAACAAAAACTTTTTTAGCTCGAGATTTGCGGACAGCTTCTGAAATGCCTTTAACCAAAAAAATGGGTAAAATACTGGTATAAAATTTCCCTGGCGCAATAATAATTAAATTTGCCTTTTTTATTGCCGAAATTGCTTTAGAATTAGCTTTAACTTCAGGCGTTAAAAATAATTTTTTGACACCTATTTTAGATAAATAAGGGCAATTTATAATTTCTTCTTCCTTTTTTATTTTTTTATTGTTTTTTAATAAAGCTATTATATCTGCCCTTTCCAGGGTTACCGGAACTACTTTGCCTTTAATATTTAAAATCTTAGTTATTTTTTCTATGGCTCCCTCCAAATTCCCAGTAGCTCCTATTGCTGCCGCAATTAGGAGATTGCCGAAATTATGCCCCTTTAATGTGCTTCTCCCGAATCGATAATGAAAAAGGTTGGTAAGATTGTTTTCATTAGATAAGGCAACTAAACACTGCCTTACATCTCCTAAAGGTGAAATACCAAGCTCTTTTCTTAATTTGCCGCTTGAACCCCCGCTATCAAACATTGTAACAATAGCAGTTAAATCTATTGGGTATTTCTTTAATCCAGATAAAACCACTGAAACACCTGTTCCTCCGCCCAAACAAACGATTTTTTTCTTTGACATAATTCAATTTTTATATTAGACTAAAAGTGATTTGAAGTCAAAACTATAAAAATACATGCCAGATAAATTTTTAATTCAAGGCGGTGTTCCTCTTTCTGGGGAAGTGGAAATTTCGGGTTACAAAAATTCAGCCGGAGCGGTTTTGGCGGCTGTTTTACTTTCTGAAGAACCATCGATTATTGATAACCTACCTCAAGTAACTGATGTTTTAGACCAGATTGAGATTTTAAAACAAATGGGCGCCGAAGTTGAATGGTTGGGCGAAAGAAAGATAAAAATCAATCCTAAAAATATTAATCCCGAGAAAATTCCGGCTGACCTCTTTGAAAAAATGCGAGTTTCGGTTTTATTGATTGGACCGCTGTTAGCCAGATTTAAAAATTTCAAGGTCCCTCATCCTGGCGGAGATAAAATTGGATTGAGACCAATTGATACCCACTTAGAAGCCCTTAAAGATTTCGGAATAAAAGTAACAGAAAAAGAAGGGTTTTATCACTTTGAAACCCCAGAAAATGTCGAGGGAAAAAGGATAGTTTTAAAAGAATTCTCAGTCACTGCCACTGAAAATGTGATGATGTTTGCTTCTTTAATTAAGGGTAAAACAAAAATTGAAATTGCCGCTGCCGAGCCTCAGGTTCAAGATACCGGAAAAATTTTAAAAGAAATGGGGGCTGAAATTGGAGGAATAGGAACTCATACTATTGAAATTGAAGGAAAAGAAAGACTACACGGCGCAGAATTTTCAATTTGTCCTGACCTTTTAGAAGCAGGAACTTTTTTAATTGCTTTTGCTCTTACCGGTGGAGAAGGAAAAATAAAAAATATAAATCCTGAGCATTTAACTTTCTTTTTGGAAAAAATGAAGGAAATCGGAGTGAATTTTGAAGTTTCAGATAGCGAAATCTTGGTAAAGCCTTCTTCTGAGTTTAGGGCAACCAAAATTCAGGTTCTTCCTTACCCTGGTTTTCAAACCGATTTGCAACCTCAAACTTCGGTTTTATTAACCCAAGCTCAGGGAAAAAGCTTAATTCACGACCCTCTTTATGAAAACCGTTTTCAGTACTTACAAGAATTAAGAAAAATGGGGGCCGATATTGAAATTACTGATCCCCATCGAGCTTTAATTTTTGGGAAAAAAGAATTGGTCGGAAATAAGGTCAATTCGATTGATATTAGATCGGGAGCAGCTCTGATTTTAGCCGGTTTAATTTCGAAAGAAAAAACCCTCATTGAGAATATTTCCCAAATTGAAAGGGGGTATGAGAAAATCGAAGAAAAGTTGAGAAAGCTTGGAGCTCAAATCGAAAAAGTTTAACCCTTAGCGAGGTCGAAAGTTTTAAGGTTTAATTCCAGATATTTTTCTGGAATTATTTTTTTAATTGCTTTTAAAATTGACTGAGGTTTCAAAGGAATTAAATTATTATTTGAAGCAAAACTTAATAAATAAACCCCGGCAAAAACTTCTTTAGCCAATTCTTTTTTACAAATCTCAGCTGCCTCAACAATTTCAATTTTACTAGTAAATTTCTTCAATTGACTTAAAATCTCATTTGGAGAAATTAGAGGTTCCCCAGGAATTGGAAGGAAATATTTATTGATTAAAATTTTAGTTTTTGGAGCGACATAATATAAAGACCTCAATGCCTCTTGAAATTCCAAAGCCAAAATCAAATCGGCTCCGGCTTGGTTAACCAAAGGAGAGAAAATTTCCTTCCCAAACCGAATATGGACCTCAACCGAACCCCCTCTCTGAGATAATCCATGAAGTTCTGAAGTTTTTACATCGTATCCTTCAATTAAAGCTGCCTGGGCCAAAACCTTCAAAAGGGTAATCTGACCCTGGCCTCCAACACCGATGATAACTAAATTGAAATTTTTATTTTTCATGATTTTCCTAATTTAGCTTTTTCCAGAAGAGCACAAATGTGTCTGGCGACAATAACTGAAGTTTCGTCTTTTTCTAAAAACTCTTTTAAGGTTACTTCGAACTCCTTTAGGCTGGCAACCTGATCTATTACTTTTACATTTTTTACTCCGCAAGCTTTAACGATCTCTTCAATTTTAATTGGTTCGATACCATCTTCTTCTGGCTTTTTTCCTACCCCGGGATGGGGTTGGTGGCCAGTCATGGCTGTTGTCTGATTGTCGAGAATAACAATTAAAGGATTTGATTTATTGAAAATCGTATTTATTAAGGCTGGAATTCCAGCATGGAAAAATGAAGAATCGCCGACAAAGGTAATCACTTTTTGTTTTCCGCCTGTGGCTTTTGAAATTCCGTGAGCTATGCCATTGGCTGACCCCATGCAATACAAATAATCCTGTAAATTTATAACTTTGTGGCGAAATAACATATAGCAACCGATTTCTCCTCCAAAAATCACTTTTTGAGGATCGACTACTTTTTTTATCGCTTTTATAATGGACCAGTACTGGCAAACGGGATTGGTGCATAAAATTGGCGGTCGGGGAGGAATTTTTAGTTTTTCAAATTTTTCCAAATGTTCATTAAAATTAATTCTTGGTCTCTTCCCAACCAGTTTGGCGACGGCCGAGATTACATATTCTGGTTTCAATTCTCCAATTTCTGGCAAAATGTTTTTCCTTTCTCGCCATATCCTTCCCCCTTCAACAGGACCCTTTTCCTTTCCAATAACTTCTAATTTTGGATTAACGTCTTTAGCTAAAATTTTAATCTCCCTTTCTAAATATGGCTCTAATTCCTCAACAATCAAAACTTTTTTTAAGTTTTTAATAAAATTTTTAATCTTTTTCTCTGGCAGAGGATAAACAAAACCCAATTTTAAAACCGGCAATTTCAGGTTAAGTTCTTTTAATGCCTCCATCACATACAAAAAGGGTGCTCCAGAAGTAATCACCCCAATTTTTGAGTTAACAGAGGCCCAACCTCTGTTAAGCTTTGATTGTTCAGAAAGTTCCTGAATTTTCCTAATCTTCTCTAAAAGTTCTTTTTTCATCTCTAAAACCCTCGGCGGCATTGTCGAAAATTGATGAGGTTCTTTAATGAATTTTGCTTTTTTCTCCCTTTTCATAATTTTTCCTAAAATGACCGGGGCTGATTGATGGGAAGCTCGAGTTGTCGTTCGAATTATTATTGGAATTTTAAATTTTTCAGAAAGTTCAAAGGCAAATTTGACAAAGTCTTTGCATTCTTGAGGAGTAGAGGGTTCTAGCATTGGACAATGAGCCATTTGAGAATAAAGTCTTGTGCTTTGTTCTGATTGGGCTGAACTCCAGCAAGAAGGGTCATCAGCAACAAAAACGACCATCCCGCCTCGAATTCCGCTGTACATTAAAGTCAAAAGAAAATCTGAAGCAACGTTTAAACCGAAATTTTTCATTGCCGCCAGAGATCTCAAGTTGGAAAATGAAGCCCCGGCTGCAGCTTCCATTGCCACTTTCTCATTGGTTGAAAATTCAAAATAGACTCCAGCTTTTTTAGAAATTTTGTAAAAGATATTTCCAATTTCCGAAGCCGGGGTGCCAGGATAAGTTGAAACAAAATTAACGCCCGATTCCAGGGCGCCTCTAACAATTGCTTCGTTGCCTAATAAGATAATTTTTTGACCTGGTTTGTTTAGTAAAATTTCCATATCTTTTAGTTCATTCGACGGTTATTACCTTGGCAAGGTTTTTGGGTTTGTCTACATCGCAACCAAGTAATGCTGCCATATAATAGGCGAAAAGATGAAGGGGAATGATTGAAAGCATTGGAGTTAGCATTTCCAAGGTTTTGGGAATGTAGATTACTTCATCAACTATTTTTTTGATTTCTTCGTTTCCTTCGGTGGCGATGGCAATGACAAGACCTCCTCTGGCTTTAATTTCTTGAATATTGGAAACCATCTTTTCATAAACAGAATCTGAAGGACAAATCGCAATAGTGGGAAAATTTTCATCAATCAAAGCTAAGGGGCCGTGTTTTAATTCTCCACCAGCTACTCCTTCGGCATGTAAATAAGAAATTTCTTTTAATTTTAAAGCTCCTTCTAAAGCAACGGGATAATTATATTTCCTTCCAATGAACCAGAAATTTTTGTAATCTTTGTACTTTTTGGCTAATTTTTCAATCTCTGGGGCTGATTTTAATATTTCTTTGGCTAGTCCTGGAAGTTTCGCTAGTTCAGAAACAATCCTTTTCCCCATTACTAAAGCCATTTCTCTTTGCCTTCCCAAATAAACAGTGAGCGTAGCTAAGGTTGCCAATTGACCCAAAAAGGCTTTTGTCGAAGCAACAGCAATTTCTGGGCCAGACCTGATATAAATACCGGCATCGGTTTCCCTGGTCTGAGTTGAACCAACTACATTGGTAATTCCAATAGTTAAAATTTCTTTTTCTTTCATTTCTTTTAAAGCAGCTAAGGTGTCGGCTGTTTCTCCAGATTGAGAAACAAAAATGGCTGCCGTGTTTTTATCTACAACCGGTTTTCGATAACGAAATTCCGAACCAATATCAACCTCGGTCGGAATTCCCGCATATTCCTCTAACATATATTCTCCTACCCGAGCAGCGTAAGCTGCTGTCCCACAAGCAACCAGAATTAATCTATTAATTCTCCTTAACTTTTCTCGAACGCTATCCAGTCCTCCCAGCTTTACTGAACCTTCATCAATCATTAATCTCCCACGGATAGCATTTTCAACGGCTTCCGGTTCTTCCATTATCTCTTTTAGCATAAAGTGGGGATAACCTTTTTTCTCAGCTTCCTCTAATGTCCATTCAATTTGGACTAGGGGTTTTTCTTTTAAAATAAAAAAGTTATTAGGTTTTAAAACCGCAATTTCATTATCATCCAAATTAATAACTTGCCTTGTATGAGTAATGATAGCCGCCGGATCAGAAGCAACTAAAAATTCATCTTGATTTATTCCCAAAATTAAAGGTGAAGATAAACGTGCGGCAACAATTTTTTGGGGATCATTTTTTGAAATCACGGCAATGCCATATGTTCCCCTTACTTCTCTTAGAGTTTTTCTCACTGCTTCTTCTAAATTTCCCTGAAAATATTTTTCTATTAAATGACACATTACTTCTGTATCAGTTTCAGAAGTAAATCTATGACCTTCTTTTTCCAGTTTTTCTTTTAATTCTTTATAATTTTCAATAATCCCATTATGAACTAAAAAAATATTTCTGAGACAGTCAAAGTGAGGATGAGCATTTGCATCTGTGACGCCGCCATGAGTTGCCCATCTTGTGTGGGCAATACCAATTTCACCATTGGGATTGGGAAAGTTTTGTTCAAATTGGGAAATTTTTCCCGATTTTTTAAATAAAAAAGGAGTCTTGCTGTCCAAAACCGAAAAGCCAAAAGAATCATAACCCCGATATTCCAATCTCTTTAAACCGGATAATAAAATTGGGAAGGCTGGTTTTTTACCAATGTAACCGACAATGCCGCACATAAAATTAAACGACGATATTAATTAATTTACCTGGCACGAAGATAACTTTTTTTATGTCTTTTCCCTCTATCCATTTTTGCACTTTTTCTTGAGAAATTGCAAGCTCTTTAGCTTCATCTTCTGAGATATTGGCTTCAACCTCGATCTTATCACGCACCTTACCATTAACTTGAATAACTAATATTACCCTCTCTTCTTTGATTAATTTCGGGTCGTATCTTGGCCATTTTTCAAAGAAAATGCTATTTTTGTGGCCTAACTTTTGCCATAGTTCTTCGGCTAAGTGGGGAACAAAAGGAGATAGAAGAATTAAAAATATAGAATAATGATTTGGAGATATTTCTTCTTCTTTGTCTAGCTCGTTAGCTAATATCATTAAGGCTGAAATTGTTGTATTAAATTTACAACTTTCCAAATCTTCATCAATTTTTTTGATGGTTTTGTGTAAAAGTCTATCGAGTTTTGGGTTTTGAGCTGTGGTTTTCACTTTTTCTTGTAGTCTCCAAACTTTTTCTAAAAATCGGTGAACTCCCTTTACTCCTTGGGTGCTCCAGCTAATAGTTTCTCCAAATGGCCCCATAAACATTTCATAACATCTTAAGGTATCTGCTCCGTATTTTTGGCAAATTTCATCAGGATTGATGACATTGCCAAAAGATTTTGACATTTTTCTGCCATCTTCAGCCAAAACAATTCCATGAGAGGTTCGTCTTTGATAGGGTTCAGGTGTTGGAGCTACTTCAATGTCATATAAAAATTTATAAACAAATCTCGAATATAATAAATGCAAAGTCGTATGTTCCATTCCCCCATTGTACCAATCTACTGGCATCCAATACTTAAACACTTTTTTATATTTGGAAATTGGAAATTGGAAATTGGAAATTCCTCGCATTAAATATGCGAGGTAATACCAATTAGAGCCTGCCCAATTAGGCATAGTGTCGGTTTCTCTTTTAGCTCCGCCTCCACATTTTGGGCATTTTGTATTCACCCAGTCAGAAATGACAGCTAAAGGACTTTCTCCGGTGCCAGTTGGTTGATATTTTTCAACATAAGGAAGTTCAACTGGCAAATCTTTTTCTGGCACCGACACTTGACCACATCTTTGGCAATGAATAATTGGAATAGGCTCTCCCCAATAATGCTGGCGAGAAAAAACCCAGTCGCGTAATTTGTATTGAATTTTTTTCCTCCCCAATTCTCTCTTTTCTAACCAGTCAGTAATTTTCTCAGCAGCTGTTTTTGAAGATAAGCCATTAAATTGGCCGGAATTAACCAAAACTCCGTAATCAACAAAGGCTTCTTTGGAAATATTCCCCCCCGAAATAACCTCTCTAATTTCTAATCCGTATTTTTTAGCAAAATCATAATCGCGATAATCGTGAGCTGGTACCACCATCACTGCACCTCCTCCATAACTCGGCACTACATAATCTCCTACCCAAATGGGAATTTTTTCGGAATTTCCAGGATTTAAACAATAAGAACCGATAAAAACTCCGGTTTTTTCTTTTTCTAATTTTCCTCTTTCAAAATCACTTTTCTTCTTCGATTCTTCGATGTATTTTTTGACTTTTTCTTCATTTTCTTTAGCAGTTAATTTTTCAACTAAGGGATTTTCAGGAGCTAAAACAACCGCTGTTACCCCAAAAAGAGTGTCAGTTCTGGTAGTAAAAACTTTTATCGTACCCTTTAAATCAACAACTTTAAAATCAATTTCCGTTCCGTAACTTTTGCCAATCCAGTTTATTTGCTGGGCTTTGATTTTTTCTAAATAATTAACTTTTTCCAAATCCTCAATTAATCTATCGGCATAAGCAGTGATTTTTAGCATCCACTGTTTCAAAACTTTTTTTTCAACAGGAGAACCACAACGCTCGCAAGCGCCTGAAACCACTTCTTCATTAGCTAAACCAATTTTACAAGCCGGACACCAATTAACCGGAATTTCTGCCTGATAAGCTAATCCTTTTTCAAAAAACTTTAAAAAAACCCATTGAGTCCATTTGTAATACTTTGGGTCGGTGGTATTAATTTCTCTTTTCCAATCAAAAGAAAGTCCCAAACTCTTAAGTTGTCTTTTAAAGGTTTCGATGTTTTTAGCGGTGGCAACCTGAGGGTGAATGCCGGTTCTGATAGCATAATTCTCAGTCGGCAAACCAAAAGCATCCCAGCCAATGGGATATAAAACATTAAAACCTTCCATTCTTTTTTTCCGAGCCACAGCATCTAAAGCCGAATAACTTCTAACATGACCGACATGAAGACCTTCTCCCGAAGGATAGGGAAATTCAATTAAAAGATAATACTTGGGCTTCTTTGAAAAATCCTCTGCCTGATAAAAATTCTTTTTCTCCCAGTACTCCTGCCACTTCTTTTCAATTTCTTGAGGATTATATCGCATATTCGATTTTTTATTTTAACTTTTTTTATTGATTTTGTCCATTTTATCTTTCTTAAAAAAAGCGGGAGAGAGCGAAAAGGCTCTCTCCCTTGGGTAACTAAATAGGCTAACTCAATTAAGCGAACGACCAGTAAGCCGTTTGTAGACCTCCCTATACCTTTCCGTTGTTGCTAGAATTATCTCTTCTGGTAATCCCGGCGCTGGCGGCTCTTTATTCCAGCCACTAGCTGTCAGCCAGTCTCTAACTGGTTGTTTGTCAAAGCTTGGCTGAGGACCTCCGGGACTGTATTTATTTAAATCCCAGAAGCGGCTAGAGTCTGGAGTTAGAAGCTCATCTATCAAGGAAAGCTTGCCATCTATCATCCCGAACTCCATTTTGGTATCGGCGATAATAATCCCTCTGTTTCTCGCATAGTCAACGGCAAAGCTATAAACTTCCAAGGTTTTAGCTTTAATCTCCTCAGTCAAATCCTTTCCAATCATGTCCCACATCTGGTTAGTAGTAATTGGCTCATCGTGCCCTTTCTCTGTTTTGGTAGTGGGCGTGAAAAGAATTTGAGGAAGTCTGTCGCTCTCCTCCAATCCTTCGGGCATAGGTAAGCCAGCGACGGTTCCATATTGTTTATACTCGGCCCAGGCTGATCCTGATATGTAGCCGCGGGCTATGCACTCAATGTTAATCCGTTCTGCCTTACGTACATCGAACGCCGATATCCGGTCAGTAGCAACCAGTAGAAATTCTCTGGGGTTT
>CAYXSK010000010.1:0-8804 GCA_964466325.1 uncultured Candidatus Saccharibacteria bacterium
ATTTTCAGCAAAAGAAGATTGATGTGTTAATAGCAACAACAATTATTGAAAATGGAATAGATTTACCAAATGTTAATACTTTAATTGTCGCTGATTCAACTCGGCTTGGTTTAGCTGAAGCCTATCAAATTCGAGGACGAATTGGCCGTTTTCATATTCAGGCCTTCGCTTACTTTTTGTATGGTAGCCATTTAACCGAGAAAGCTAAAATGAGATTGGATGCCCTAAAGGAAGCTGAAGAACTGGGCTCTGGTTACAAAATCGCTTTGAAAGATTTAGAAATCCGCGGCGCCGGCAACATCTTAGGTAAAGAACAATCAGGAAGCATAAATAAAGTGGGGCTAAATTTATATTGTCAAATACTCTCTGAGGCCATAGAAAAATTAAAAACACAGTGTTAAAGTGAAGAAATGCCAGAGGAAATAAAAACAATTTCTATTGAAGATAAAAATTATCCAAAGGCTTTGAAAGAAATTAAAGATCCGCCGGGGGTTCTTTATTATAGAGGGGAAATCCTACCCGAGGAAAATTGTTTTGCTATTGTTGGGACGAGAAGGTTTTCGCCTTACGGAAAGCAGGTAGCTTTGGAAATTGCTGGAGATTCAGCGGAAGCTGGATTAACAATTGTTTCAGGATTGGCTCCGGGGATTGATAGTTTTGCCCACCAAGCAGTGATTGAACGAGGAAAACGAACAATTGCCGTACTGGGAACCGGTCTTGATGAAAAAAGTATTTATCCTCAATCAAATTTAAAATTAGCTGAAAAAATTTTAGAAACTGGCGGCTGTTTAATTTCGGAGTATCCACCTGGAACCCCTGGCTCTAATTTTACCTTTCCTCAAAGAAACAGAATCATCTCCGGATTATCTTTAGGAGTTTTAGTAGTAGAAGCTAAACAGAAATCAGGGGCTTTAATCACTGCTAATTGGGCTAAAAAACAAGGTCGAAAAGTTTTCGCTGTGCCTGGCCCAATTCATTCTTTAAATTCCAAAGGTTGCCATTATTTAATCAAAAATGGAGCCAAATTAGTTGAATCAGCCAATGATATTTTAAAAGAACTAAACTTAGGGTGTTTAAAACTCCATTTTAAACAAGGAGTGGTTGGAGAAACTGGGGAAGAAAATTTGATTTTAGAGGCACTGAAAGAAGAAGCTTTAGACATTGATAAAATAATTGAGAAAACGAAGCTCTCGGCGGCAGAAGTTGCCAGCACTCTTGCCATTTTAGAGATAAAAGGTAAAGTAAGAAACTTAGGAGGAAATATCTATGCAATTGGTCCTCGTTGAAAGTCCTACCAAAGGGAATACTATTAGAAAATTTCTAGGCCCTGAATACAGAGTCTTTGCTTCCTACGGCCATGTTCGGGATTTGCCAGAGGATGAATTTGGAGTGGAGATTGAAAAAGATTTTAAGCCAAAATACATTATTATTCCTAAAGCCAGAAAAACTATTCAGTTTTTAAAAAACGAAACTCAAGGGGCCGAGGTCGTCATCCTGGCTTGCGACGAGGACAGAGAAGGAGAGGCCATCGCCTGGCATTTAACTCAGATTCTAAATCTGAATGGTCAAAAACCTTATCAAAGAATTGTCTTTCATGAAATCACAAAATCAGCAATCGAAGAGGCCTTAAAAAATCCCAGAAAAATTGATGTGAATTTAGTTGACGCTCAGCAGGCAAGAAGAGTTTTAGATAGAATTGTTGGCTATAAATTATCACCTTTTTTATGGAAAAAAGTTGCTCGAGGACTTTCTGCCGGAAGGGTTCAATCGGTAGCAGTAAGGTTGGTGGTAGAACGCGAGAGAGAAATAGAAAATTTTGTCCCTCAGGAATATTGGAGCATCGAAGCTTTGCTTCGATCACGCGAAACAGACGCGAAAAATGAATTTTTAGCAGTGCTTATTAAAAAAAATGGGGAAGTTATTCCGAAATTGGGGATTAAAACAAAAAAAGAAGCGGATAAAATTGTTAAGGATTTAAAAGGAGCTGAATATAGAGTAATAAATATTGAAAAAAAAGAGGTAAAACGGAATCCCCTACCGCCATTTACGACTAGCACTTTACAACAAGAGGCCTGGCAGAGATTTAGATTTCCAGCAAAGTTTACAATGCAAATTGCCCAACGGCTTTACGAAAAAGGCTTGACGACCTACCACAGAACGGATTCTTTGAATCTCTCTGATTTATCGCTTTTCGCAGCTAAAAAATTTATTATTGAAAATTATGGCAAAGAATATTGGCCAGGATTTTTGAGGAAATATAAAGCTAAAGGAAGAGTTCAAGAAGCTCACGAAGCAATCAGGCCAACCTATCCAAGTCGAACTCCCGAAAAATTAAAAAAACAAGTTGAATTGGACGAGAACACTTCTCGGCTTTATGAACTTATCTGGCGAAGATTCATTGCATGCCAGATGAGCCAAGCTGTTTTTGACTCAACTATCGTTGATGTCCAAGCTAAGAATTATACTTTTCGAGCTACTGGACAAATTTTGAAATTCGATGGATTTTTAAAAGTTTATCCTATTAAATATGAAGAAAATGAGCTACCTTCGTTAAAAATAAATGAAATTTTAGAACTGATAAAATTAATTCCTTCGCAGCATTTTACTCAGCCGCCGCCAAGATATAGTGAGGCCACCTTAATTAAGGCCTTAGAAGAAAATGGAATTGGCCGACCTTCGACTTATGCTCCGATTTTGTCGACAATCCAAGAAAGAAATTATATTGAAAAAAATACTGAGCGACGCTTTCGACCAACCGAAATTGGAATTGTAGTTAATGACCTTTTAGTAAATCACTTCTCTAAAATTGTTGATATTAAATTTACCGCTGAAATGGAGGAAGATTTAGATGAAATTGCTGAAGGTCAAAAAAAATGGGTGCCGGTCATCAGAGAATTTTATACACCTTTTGAAGAAAACTTAAAACAAAAATACGAAGAGGTCTCCAAAAAGGATATTACTGAAAAACCAACTGAAAAAAAATGCCCAAAATGCGGAGCTCCTTTATTAATTCGGTTAGGAAAATTTGGAAGATTTTATGCCTGCTCTAAATTCCCGAAATGCAAATATACCGAATCTTTGGAGAAAAAGACTTTAGGAATCGAATGCCTAAAATGTAAAAAAGGAGAAATTGTTGAAAAAAGAACTAAAAGAGGGAAAATCTTTTATGGTTGCAATCAATTCCCGCAATGCGATTTTGCTTTATGGGATAAACCCACCGGCGAAATCTGTCCAAAATGTAAATCACTTCTTGTAGAAACGAAAAGGAAACAAATTAAATGTTCAAGTAAAGAGTGTGATTTTAAAGTTGAAAAATGAACAAAAATTTATTAAGATAAGGCAGGGCGAGTGGTGGAACGGAAGACACGTAAGTTTCAAAAACTTATGAGGGAAACCTCGTGAGAGTTCGATTCTCTCCTCGCCCATTAATAAAAACTGGCTTCTCTGCCAGTTTTTAAGTTCTACGAGGACGGGCCTCGTAATGATTATTTGTTAAGTTTTACTAAATTTTCAAGGAGGCAGGCGACGGTTAAGGGGCCGACGCCACCAGGAACTGGAGTGATATAGCTTGCTTTTTTAGAAACCGATTCAAAATCAACGTCACCAACTAACTTTCCTTTTTTCATACTACAACCAGCATCGATTACCACTGCTCCCTTTTTAACTACATCGGCTTTTATTAAATTTGGTTTCCCAACCGCCGAAACTAAAATATCAGCTTTTTTTGTAAAAAACGAGGCATCTTTGGTAAATTCATTTAAAACTGAAAGGGTGGCCCTTTCTTTTAAAAGTTGAATGGCTAATGGAAAACCGACTAATCTCCCCGCTCCGACAATAACAACATTTTTCCCAATTAATCCAATTTTATAATTTTTCAAAAGACGCAAAATTCCATCAACAGTTGGCGGTAAAATTTTTAAGGTCCCTTGATAAAATTTTCCCAAACTCCTCTCTGAGAGAACATCGACATCTTTTTCTTCGGGAATTAAATTTAAAAATTCTTCCGGTAAAAATTTCTTTGGCAAAGGTAGCTGAATAATTATTCCTGAATTGGCTGGATTTTTGACAATTTTCTCAATTTCTTTTTTTAATTCTATAACGCCGATTTTTGCTGGAAATTCAAATAATTTAAAACTAATGCCTGTCTTTTTACAGGCTTTTTTCTTTTGATTAATAAAAATTTGAGAAATTGGATTTTCGCCAATCTGAATCACAGCTAAGGTTAATTTTAAATCTCGCCTTTTAATCTCATTTTTAAGATTCCCCAAAATATTTTCAGCCAATTTTTTTCCATCCAAAAGGATCATGGAATTGGAAATTGCTGACAGAGTTTTTTGACTTCTTTTTTTATTTTTGGAACTGATTTTGGGCTAGAAATGACTTCATTTATCCAAAAAGCAATCTTTTTCATTTCTTTTTCTTTCATTCCCCGGGTAGTTAAGGCGGGAGTGCCGAGCCGAATTCCCGAAGGGTCGTAGGGAGTACGGGGGTCATAAGGAATAGTATTTCTATTTGTAACTATTCCTGCTTTTTCCAGTAACTCCTGTGTTGGTTTACCAGTAATATTTTTATTTCTCAAATCAATTAAAACTAAGTGATTATCTGTTCCTCCCGAAACTAAATCAAAGTTATATTTTTTTAATTCAGCTGCTAGGGCTTTAGCATTTTTAACAATTTGAGCAGCATATTTCTTAAACTTCGGGCTCATCGCTTCCCCTAAAGCAACTCCAATAGCACAAATGGTATGTTCATGAGGACCGCCTTGCATTCCAGGGAAAACTTTAGGGAAAATTTTCTTTTCCAACTCTTTTTTACATATAATAATTGCTCCTCTTGGTCCTCTTAAAGTTTTATGGGTAGTGGTCATTACTACGTCAGCCCAAGGAAAAGGGCTGGGATGAACACCGCCAATAATTAAGCCAGTGATATGAGATGTATCTGCTAAAAGATATGCTCCGACTTTTTTAGCAATCTGACTAAATTTTTTAAAATCAACTTTTCGCGGATAAGCAGTATAGCCACAAATAATTAATTTTGGTTTTTCTTTTATAGCTAATTTTTCGATTTCTTTATAGTCCAAAAAACCATTCTTATCTAAATAGTAATAAACGGGTTTAAAATCATGACCGGTCAAAGAGGCTTTAGATCCTTGACTTAAGTGTCCTCCGTGGGGTAAATGCAGACAGAGCATTTTATCGTGCAATGTCAGGAGCGATCTTAAAATCTCGTAATTTGCTGGTGCCCCAGAAAGTGCTTGAACATTTACTGACCATTTTTTAGAATCCAATTTGAAAACTTTCCTTACTCTTTCTTCAACTAAAGTTTCTAATTTGTCGATATTTTCCATTCCGCCATAATATCTTTTATAAGGCCTTCCTTCGGCATATTTAGCTACAAAAATCGAACTCAAGGCCTCGCTGACTGCTTTTGAGGGATAATTTTCCGAAGCAATTAAGTCTAGAGTTTCTTCTTGGCGTTTTTCTTCTCTTCTAATTAGTTTTGTTATTTGTGAATCGATTTTTTCTATAAACATATTATTATATTTTAAGATTAGCATTAACTTTTATTTTTTGCCAATTTTTTGTTGCCTCTTTTTGATGAAAATAAGATGTAACCGCTATCATTGCCGCATTATCAGTACAGAAATAGGTTTTAGGTATAAGGTAATAGGTTTTAGGTAATTCTTTTCGAATTCTCGCTTTGAATTGTCTTCTCAGTTCTTCGTTGGCAGCTACGCCGCCGCCGAGAATTACACTTTTTGCTCTAAATTCCTTTGCTGCTCGTAAAGTTTTATAAATTAAAACATCAATTATTGCCCGTTGGACCTCGCGACACATTTCTCGAATAAATTCTTTTTTCTTTGTTTCTCTAGGCTTCATGCTTCTTACTTTATATAATACTGCCGTCTTCAACCCAGAGAAACTAAAATCATAATTTTTCTGATAAATCATTGGTCGTGGCAACTTAATTTTGATTTTTGATTTTTGATTTTTGAATTTAGTCGCCATTTTGGCGACGATTGGTCCTCCGGGATATCCCAATCCTAAAATTCTGGCTGTTTTATCAAGGCACTCCCCGGCCGCGTCGTCGCGAGTTTCGCCAATCTCTTTATATCCCCCAATATCTTTCATTAAAATAAGACCAGTGTGACCACCGGAAACAACCAGACAAATTGCGGGAAATTGAAGATCAGATATTGGATTTTGAATAAAATTAGCAAGAATGTGACCCTCAATATGATTTACAGGTAAAATTGGTTTTTGCCAAAAATAAGAAAGGGCTTTGGCGAAGTTAACTCCCACCCATAACGCGGGCTCAAGAGCCGGTCCTATTGTTACCGCAATTAAATCAATTTTAGGTTTTTGATACTGTTCTAAGAATTTTTTTAATTTTTTATAAAGGTGCTCTTCCCGGACAAGTGTTTCTTTTAACTTTGAATTTTTAATTGTAACTTTTGACTTTCTAAGCATCCTCGCTTCTTCCAAAGCTTTAATTAAAACTGGAACAAGATTTTTCTGATGTTCTCTCTTTGCCAATGTCGGCACCACACCTCCCCATTTTTGATGAATTTTAACTTGTGAAGAGACAATATTAGATAAAATTTTTAGATGAGAGTTCTTTGATTCCAGAAGAGCTATTGAAGTTTCATCACAAGAGGTTTCGATAGCTAAAATTCTCATGAATTTGAAAAACTATTCTCTTAAAATTTTAGGTGGTGAGACCGTTAGATCAATCACTTTAGAGGGCTTTCCTAACAAAGGTCCGGCATCAATTATTAAATCTGGCTGATATTTTCTTTCTTTGAATTGGTTTAAAACTTTCTCGAGATTGCCGGAGGCGGGTTTTCCAGAAACGTTAGCGGAAGTACCCACCAATGGTCTATTAAGTTCTTTTAATAAAAGGTTTACTAGTTTAAAATTTGGAATTCGAAGAGCAATAGTATCTTTGGCTACTCCATACAGTTTTATTTCACTCCTTTTTCTTCTTAAAACTGCAGTTACTCTTCCTGGCCAAACTATTTTTAAAAATTTCTCTTGTCTCTTATCGATTTTGGCTATTTTTTTTGCCATTTTAATATCTTTTACAAAAATAGGAATTGGTTTTTTAGGTGAGCGTTTTTTGATTAAAAAAATTTTTTCCACTGTTTTTTTGTTGGTTGCGTCAGCCACGGGAATGTAAACAGTGTCAGTTGGGAAAATTACAACTTTGCCTTCTTTTATTGATTTTACTACTATTTTAACTATTTCTTTGAAATTTTTCTGATTTATTTTTAGAATTTGCATTTTTTTAGTATATCACAAAGGAATTGAGGAAGCGAAAATAAAAAGCCCTGTCGGAAAAAGACAGGGACCATAGAGGAAAACTTTATTTCTTTATTCCTTTAAATTCGGTGAAAAAAGTGGTGTTGTCTTCGATGTTTTCAGAAACAACCGAATTGGGACCAATAAAACAATCTGAACCAATTAATTTTCCGGGCATTAGTGAACAATGAATTCCGGTTTTTGTATTTTCACCCATAATTACTCCTAAAGAATCTAAACCGGTTCCAATTTTTTCACCTTTAACAGTTGATTTTATTCCCCTACGGTCGATCCTGACATTGGCGGTAATTGTTCCTGCTCCTAATCTACACCCTTTGCCAAAAATGGAATCGCCAAAATAGCCGGAATGGGTATGAATATCTTCTTGGAAAATTGAACGAGTAACTTCGGCAAAAGCGCCGATTAAAACATTGTTTTCCAAATTTGTATATTCTCGAATTAAAGAGTTATTGCCAATCACACAGTTATCGCCGATATAACAAGGTCCTTTAATTACCGCTCCCTCAAAAATTTTTGTATTTTTACCGACATAAACTTTCCCATCAATTATTGCCCTCTTTGAAACTTTGGCTGTTTTATCAATTTTCTTTTTTAAAAATTTATTAAACAAATATCTCTCAACTTCAAATAGATGCCAGGGATATTTTAAAGAAGGGATATCTTTTTCTTCTTTATCCAAGGTTATAATTCTGACATCATTTTTTTTCATATAAACTGAGAGGGCTTCCTCAAAATCATACATGTTTTTCTTTATCTTTTGATAAACTTTAAAAAATCCCGGCTCTAAAAAATATATTCCAACAACTTTTATATTTGAAGGCTCTTTTCCTTTTTTGGGTTTCTCAACGATCTCTAAAACTCTACTCCCCTTTAATTTCGCTATCCCAAATAATTGAGGATTTTTTGTTCTTTGCCCAAATAAAATACTTTTGAATTTTGCACCCGCTTTCGCGGGTACCCGATTTTGAATTTTGATTTTTGATTTTTGAATTATCTCTCCGCCATCTATCCTCTCAGCATTTAAGACCAGGAATTGCCCTTTCAGTAAATTTCTTGCCTGCCACAAGGCGTTTCCCATTCCCTTTAGCTCTGGCTGAATAACATATTTTACATTACGAGGCCCGTCCTCGTAACGAAGGGCGTTTTCAATGTCTTTTTGTGGCCCCTGAACAATGATAATATCTTTAATCCCTGACTTCTTTAAACTTTCAATCGTATACCAAATCAAAGGCCGGCCCATTATTTTCAAGAGAGATTTGTGCCTTTGGTTTAATGGCCAAAAACGAGAACTTCCACCAGCTGCTAAAATTACCGCTTGCATAGATCTAATAATATTTTTGCTAATTTTTGAGAGTCGTGGAGAACCATTGTTCTTTGGTTTGCACCTTTAACAAGTGTATCGGCCGGATTTATTTTACGAATCTGGCGATCTATAACATCTGCTCCAATAAATTTTTGTTTTTTTAATAAACTTTTATCATA
>CAYXSK010000011.1:0-7667 GCA_964466325.1 uncultured Candidatus Saccharibacteria bacterium
GCGGCTGTTTTACCTTAAAATCATAGGTTCTGTTTTCATAAACCGTAATTTCCACCGGCAACTTCCAGCCTATTTGATTTTTGGTTACTTCATTAAATTTCTGACAAAACTCCATCATATTTAGACCGTGAGGAGCTAAAGCCGGGCCAACCGGTGGAGCTGGGGTAGCCTGACCAGCAGGAATTTGTAATTTTATTACTGCTTTGATTTTCTTTGCCATAGTTATTATAACTTTTTTATTTGCAATGAATCTAGTTCAACCGGTGTGTCTCGGCCAAACATATTGACTAGAACTTTCACTTTTCCTCTTTCTTCATCAACCTCTGAAACCTTACCATCAAAATCTTTAAAGGGACCATCAATAATTTTTACCAAATCGCCTACTTTCACTGCAATTTTATACTGGGGCTCTTTCACTCCCATTCTCTTTATTAGGTTATCAATTTCTTCTTTGGAAACGGAGATGGGAGTAGTACCAGCTCCAACAAAACCAGTAACATTGGGGGTATTTCTCACTATATACCAGGAATCATCGGTCACGACCATTTCGACCAAAACATATCCTGGATAAATTTTTTCTTCCACTACTTTTCTTTTGCCATCTTTTATTTTAATCTTTTTTTCTTTTGGGACAATAACATTGAAGATTTTATCTTCCATTCCCAACGATTCAATCCGTTGCTTCAAATTCTTAGCAACGGCATCTTCGTAACCTGAGTAAGTGTGAATAACGTACCAATTTCTCTCTTGGGGTAGTTGTTGTTTAGGCATATTTTATAATACAAATTTATTTAAGAGGGTGGTCAAAATAAAGTCTAAGGTTCCCAAAAAAACAGCCACAGCAAAGGAAACTCCAATGACAATCAAGGTATATCTTAAAGTCTCTTGGCGACTTGGCCAGTTAACTTTTTTCATTTCTAACCTAACCTCTTTCAGAAAAGTAACAATTTTAGCAGGAATATTTGTTATGCTCACGGTTTTAAAAAAGCCCCGAAGGGCTTCATTTTCAATATTAACAAAATGAAGCTATTCTGTCAATAATAATCAAGTGGAGAACAATGACTATTTACTGACCGCTTCCTTAATTTTTTCCATTAACTGAGAAATTGCTTTGGCAATAAAGGCTAAATTATTTTCCACATTTTTTAATCCTGTCTTACTCAAACAAGCACCATTGAGACAACCCGCTGGGCATTCAAAAGTTTCCGACTTTAAATAGCCATTTTCACAATAATTTTCCCTTAGGATATTCTCTGATTGGCAAGTGTCCTCGTCAATGAGATCACCCGAGCCATGAATAACCTCGCCAAAGGTTTCATAATCTCTGCCCCCGTCAGAATCAACACAGACAACTCCGGTTAAATTATCATTACCGCCGGCCTTTTTACAGACGCCGTCAACACAACCTACCTCACACTCAATTAATTTATAGGTTACTTCTCCCGAAACAGTACAAACCCATTCCTTGAGATTATCTCCGAGAAAACAGGCATCAGAATGAGTACCTCCCCCTTTGGCAGTGATTTTGCCAAAAACATATTCATTTATTCCGCCGTCTGAGTCGACGCATAAAACTTCGTGGCCAGGGGTAGTAATGGTTATTTCGTTCCCAATTGCTGCTCCCGAGACTGAAATCGAAGCTCCGGACGCCAAACCAATGACTTTCAGGTCCTCAATTTTAATTCCCATAGAAAGAGTGACGGGAGTGTCAATTTCAGTCGGGATATCGGTTTTGACGGTTAAAGTTTTTGAGGTTAATTTTGGAATAACCCAATTTAGAACGGGAAAAGTGGCACAATTATCAGTTAATTCGGTCTGGGTTAAAGCCATTAAGGTATCTTCGGCATAGAGTTTGATATTAAAACTCAGCTGGGAAGAACCTGACAGACAGACCTTCAGAGAATTAACTTTAACATCCTCGCCTTCTGAAGCGACAAATTTTGCCTCCAAAAAAGCCACATCTTTCGTTCCAGGCAGAATATTCTGACTTGAAGGATTATCCTCAGCTAAAGAAAGCAAAAGAGCTCCTGTTTTAAAACAAGTGCCATTTTTACAGCCGATAAAACCAAGGTTTTTACAGGAATAATAAGTGGGAAAACAAAGGCTGTTTCCTCCTGGCGTTAAACTACAAGAATAATCCCTTAACATATCCTCGTCTAAACAAACATCGGGATAGCTTCCAGTTTCATCTTCGCAACTTCCTTCTGTAACTAATCTTTTCTTAAGGTTTTCCTCATCGGTTCCAAACCAGTCATTATCGTTGCAGGTAGGAGGACCCACCGGACCCACCAAAGGTGGGTACCCCGGGTACCCTATTTCTTCTGGTTCAGTCGGAGGTGAAACAGGCTTGGTAACCACTGTTTTCTTTTCCTCACAAACATCGAGCCATTTGTCTTGACCATATTTTGCTCCCACATCTAGGGCGCAGTATCCGGTATTACAGTGAAAATCACCATCGCAATCGCCCTCCCCGGCATTGCATTTACAATCGGAAGTGCAATACTCCCAATCCCACAAGGGGAAGGTGTGGCAGGTTGCCGGAGTTTCTTCTATTTTTGCTTCCTCTTCAGGTTTTTGAATTTTGGCTAATTCTTTTTGAAGCTGGTCGAGTTGAGTCTGGAAATCAAGGACCTGGGTTTGGAGCTCATCAATCATTTCTTTAATTTCTTCGGGAGTTACGGCCAGAATGTTTGGAGCTCCGAAAACCAATCCTCCGATAAAAACAACAAAGAAAGTTATTAAAAAGATTTTTTTAGTTAGCATATTATTTTAGATTACCTTAGGAAAACTATATGTCAACCCTATCACCTTTAGCAAAAGGTGAAGGGTCAAGGTTTTTTACTATATATCTAAATTTTTGACTTTTTTAGCATATGTTTGAATGAATTTTTTACGAGGAAAAACTTCGTCGCCCATTAGAATATCAAAAATTTTATCTGCTTCTCTGGCATTTTCAATATTAACTTGAAGTAAAATTCTATTTTTTGGATCCATAGTGGTTTCCCAAAGCTCGGAGGCATTCATCTCTCCTAAACCCTTGTATCTTTGGATAGAAATTCCCGAAGTTTTTTTCATCGATTTTAGAACCCCGGCTTTTTGGTCTTCGGTATAGGCGTACTTGATTTCTTTCCCGCTCTGAATTTTATATAGTGGGGGTTGAGCAATATAAAGATAACCCTTTTCAATTATTAGTTTAAAATATCGATAAAAAAGCGTTAAAAGTAAAGTTCGAATATGGGCCCCATCAACATCTCCATCACTCATCAGAATCACCCGATGATATCTGGCTTTTTCAATATTAAAATCTTCGGCAATGGCGGTACCTAAAGCAATGATTAAGGCTTTTATTTCTTTTGAGGACAAAATTTTATCAAGCCGAGCTCGCTCAACATTTAAGATTTTCCCTCGCAAAGGTAAAATGGCCTGGAAATGTCTGTCCCTAGCTTGTTTTCCCGAGCCTCCGGCTGACTCCCCTTCCACTATATATAATTCAGATTCCTCTGGATTTCTGGAAGAGCAATCAGCTAGTTTCCCGGGTAAAGCCAATCCTTCCAGAATTCCTCTCCTTAAAACTGTTTCTCTGGCCGTTTTAGCTGCCTTTCTGGCTTTTTGAGATAAAACACATTTTTCAATAATTGCTCTGGCATCATTGGGATTTCTCTCTAAAAAATCAGTCAGGGTTTCAGTTACCGCCGCTTCAACGGCTACTTTGGCTTCGGGATTTCCCAATTTGGCTTTGGTTTGTCCTTCAAATTGGGGCTCCTTGATTTTAACTGAGATGACTCCGGTCAATCCCTCCCTGACATCTTCGCCGCCTAAATTTTCCTCTCCTTCTTTTAAGAGGCCGTTTTTTCTCGCATAGTCATTAAAAGTCCGCGTTAAAGCAGTTCGGAAACCAGTTAAATGGGTGCCGCCTTCTTCGGTATGAACATTGTTGGCAAAGCCTTCTTCATAACACTCATATTCATCAGTATACTGGAGAGCAGCTTCAACTAAAATTCCTTCCTTCTCTCCGGTCCCATAAAAAATATTTGGATGCCGGGGGGTCACTCCGCGAGTTAAATATTTTACATAAGAAGCCAAACCTCCCTCAAAGTAGAAAGTGTAGGGTCTGGCTGGTTTCCCTCTTTCATCAAGAACCTGAATCCTTACTCCTTTGGTTAAATAGGCCTGTTGCCGAAGATGATTTAAAATCCTTTTTAAATCAAATTTAATTTCGGGAAAGATTTGGGGATCTGGCTCAAAAGAAACCATGGTGCCAGTCTGACGACATTTTCCAATTTTTTTCACCTTTGTCTTTGGTTTCCCTTTCGAATATTCCTGGGCAAACCTTAAACCTGACCGGCAAACCTCAACTCTCATCCAATCAGACAAAGCGCAAACAGCTGAAACCCCTACCCCATGAAGGCCACCAGTTGAAGCATAGACTTTACCGCCAAATTTAGCTCCGGCATGTAAAGTAGTCATCACTGTTTCCAAAGCTGATTTTTTTGTCTGAGGATGACGCTCCACTGGAATTCCTCTTCCATTGTCTTCAACTTTTACTCGATTTTTTGGCAAAAGGGATACCTTAATTTCATTACAATAACCCATCATTGCTTCATCAATCGAATTTCCCACCGTTTCATAAATCAACCTGTGCAAACCTTCAATTCCAGTAGAACCAATGTACATTCCCGGTCTTCTCCTGACTGGCTCAAGGCCTTGCAAAACATAGATGTCTTTGGCTCCGTAACTTGATTCCTTTTTTAGTTTTTGAGATTTTTTTCTCATATTATTTTCTCACTTGCCATTCTGGTTCTTCTTCTAGCGCCTTAATTATTTTATTTTGAATCTCATCTATCTCTTTGGAAAACAGAGTTCTATCTTCTGCTTGATAAATGATATGAAAAGCTAAATTCTTTTTTCCTTCAGGCAATTCTTCGCCTTCATAAATGTCAAACAGGTCAACATCCTTAACTAAAATCCCTCCGGCTGTCTCAATTTTATTTAAAACCTCTTCGACTCTAATCTCTAAAGGCACTAAAACGGCAATATCTCTGACCGCGGCAGGGTAACGAGAAATTGGTCGATAAATTGTCTCCTCTGAACAAAATTTGTGTAATTTTTCGAAATCAATGTCAAAGACAGTAGCTTTCCCCTCAATTTTTAGTTCTTCGAGAATTTGGGGAGAAATTTCGCCTAAAAATCCAATCTCCTCATGGTCAACTTTAATTTCAGCACATTTTTTTGGATACCAAATTGAAATTCTCGATGCCTCGGGCGTAGCTTCAAATTCGTCGTACCAAACATTGCTAATGCCCAATTTATTTAGTAACAAATCAATAACTCCTTTAAGTTGATAGAAGGCCTCGCCAGTTATCACCCCGGTAAGCATTCTTTTTTCGAATCTCGGAGCTTGAAAAATTTTCCCCAGCTCAAAAATCCTAATTTCTCTGAAGTTTTTCTGATTTTTCTGAACGTTCTTCAATAAATTTGGAATTAAACTCGGTCTTAAATATTTCTGCTCTTCGCTAATTGGATTCTCTACTTCGATTAAGTTTTTATTCCCAAAAAGTTCTCCATCCTTTTCATTAATAAACGAATAATTATAAACTTCAGTAAATCCGGCTTCCTTTAAAATATTTTTTGTCAGGTCTTCCCAAAAAATATCAAGATTTTTTTCGGGCGGAACAAGAGAGGCCATTGGAGAAATCTTGGGAATTTTTTCATAACCATAAATTCTGCCAATTTCCTCAATCAAATCTTCCGGTATAGAAATATCTAATCTTCTCGTAGGAATTTCAACTTCTAATAGTTTTGCGCTTTGCGCTTTAAGCTTAAACCCCAACCTTCCCAAAATACTTTTTATCTCTTTTTCAGGTATTTCCACGCCAAGTAAACTTTTTACATAATTTAAGTCTAATTTAATTCTCTTTGGTAAGATTTTTTTAGGATAAACATCAACTAAACCCTGGGCCACCTTCGGGTACCCGCCTTGCGGGTGGGCAATTTCCTGGATTAAATAAGCTGCCAGATTTATGGCGAATTCGGTTAGATTTTGGTCGATGCCGTGTTCAAATCTTAAAGAAGCATCGGTTTTTAAATTCAATATCCGGGAGCCTTTCCGAATAATTTTAGAGTCAAAATTAGCTGACTCCAAAACAACGATTTTCGTTTTATTGTCAATTTCAGGAAGCTTTCCTCCCTTGATGCCAGCGATGGCCACGGGGGAGCGTTCATCGGCAATGACTAAGATATTTTCATTTAGATCATATTTCTCTTCATCTAAGGTAACGATTTTTTCTCTTTCCTTGGCAAATCTAACAATGATTTTCTGACCCTCCAGTTTCTCTCCATCAAAAGCATGGAGAGGCTGACCAGTTTCCAACATTACATAATTTGCAATATCGACAATATTATTAATTGGCCGCAAACCGCAAACTTCTAATCTATCTCGCATCCACTTCGGTGAAGGCCCAACTTTAACATCGGCAACCACTCTCGCTGTATATCGTGGACAAGCATTTTTGTCTTTAACTTCAACCGAAACAAAATCCTTTGATCTTAAATTCTTATCCTCCTTAATTTCCGAGGTCGGGACTCCGAAAGTTAAATTAGTGAGAGCAGCGATTTCTTTAGCAATTCCAAGATGAGAAAAACAATCCGAAGCTCGATTGGGTCTAATGTCAATATCCAAAGTAAAATCTTTGCCTTCTTTTTTCACTTCTTCCACCTCGGCAAAATGCAACGTTAAAAGCTCTGCCAGTTTTTCTGGCTTGGGCAGTTTTTTTTGAAAAAATGATTGTAACCAATTGTATGAAAAAACCATAAAATTAGCAGAGGCCCGACCTCTGCGGAATTAGAATTGTTGTAGAAATCTTAAATCACCTGAACGGAATAATCTGATATCGTTGATTTTATATTTAAGCATCGCTAATCTTTCCAAGCCAAACCCAAATGCCCAGCCCTGCCAATCTTTGGGGATTAATTTAGAGTTTTTAAAAACGTTAGGATGAACCATGCCGGCGCCTGCCATCTCTAACCAGCCGGTTTTTTTACAAACCGGGCATCCTTTTCCTCCGCAAATCAAACAAGTTATGCTAATATCAAAACCAGGTTCAACAAATGGGAAAAAATCAGGCCTTAATCTAAATTGAACGTCTTTCTCAAAAAATCTTCGAAAAAATTCGCCAACTATGGCTTTTAAGTTTGCCACCGAAATTTCTTTATCAACCATTAATCCTTCGATTTGAAAAACTTGAAATTCATGAGAAACATCGGTTGCTTCGTGTCTATAAACATTGCCTGGAACAATTATCCTTAATGGTGGATTATTTTTTTCCATATAACGAACCTGAACAGGACTGGTATGGGTTCTTAATAAAAACCCATTTTTAAGAAAAAAAGTGTCCCAGAGGTCTCTGGCAGGATGGTCTTTTGGAATATTTAAGGCATCGAAATTATACCATTCGTTTTCCATTTCTGGACCTTCTACCACTGTAAAACCCATTGCCTGGAAAATATCTTCAGCTTTTCTTTTGACTAAGGTGAGGGGATGGAGCGATCCAATTACTGGTTTTTTACCAGGAGCGGTAATATCAATCCATTCTTTTTCTGCCGCAGATTTTGCTATTCTTTCTTTTATTTCCCGGGCCTTTTGGTCGAATTGAATTTTTAAGAAATCT
>CAYXSK010000012.1:0-7598 GCA_964466325.1 uncultured Candidatus Saccharibacteria bacterium
CCGACTTTAATTTTTTTTGACATAGTGTAAAATTAAAATGATAGCTAGTTTACGGCCTTGCCCTATTGTCACTATTTTACCACTGTAAAATAACCCGTCAAGGGTTATTCTGTGGATAACTATTATGCTTCCCATTGAACGTTTTTTCAAATCAAATACGATAGAAAATCTCTGGATTTATATTCTTTCTTTATTGGAGAAACGAAAAATTTATGCTTGGGAAATTCCAGCTGTAATCGAGGAAAATTTTGGTTTTAAACCAGGAAGAATTACACCTTACCGAGTTCTTTATCGATTGGAAAAAGAGGGATTTGTCAAAAGCAAAACTAAAGAAAGAAGGCGAACCTATGAAATCACTGAAAAAGGCAAAAAAGAATTAGAAAAAGCCAAAAAATTTTACAAAACAATTTTAAAATGGCTAGAAGATTAAAAAAGGAATTGAAAAAAGTAAAAATTGGGCAGCTAGCATTGCCATTGAAATTAGCAAATGAAATACAGAGGATAGTTAATCATTATTTTTACACTAAGGGTTTGACTTTGAAGGGAATAAAAGAGAGTGCAAAAAAAAGAAAAATAATTTATTCAAGATATGTGAAGCCGGCAAAACAACTTTTAACATTGGCTGGTTCACAGAAGAAAGCAATTGAGGCCATAGATAGAGTTGCTGCCTGGGCAAAATCAAGAAATTTGGATTACGCTATTGAAACTGTTTTTAAAAAATGGTTGGAATTAGATAGATTAAAGCCAAAAGAAATTGTCAAAAAACCATATTATCAAGGAAATCCCATGGTCTGGTCAGAAAGCAGAAAAAAATGGTATGTGATTTCGCCAGAAGGCGACTGGCTGGAATTCGCTGGAAAAGAAGCGGATATTGAGTGGCGTATTGTAAAATAAAAGAGGTGTCAAAACCAGAAAATAGATCTGACACCTTTTGATTATCGTGTTATTCTATTTATTGCGAAAGATTATTAAGGTACTAATTTAGTTACCATTCGTCGATACCACGATAATTGCTTTTCAGGTAATTGCCTCTCAAGATTCATTAATTGAAATTGGTAATGCAGATAGGCCCAACCACCGAATAAGTCCCTTCGTCTCTTTAATAATTCCAGTAAATCTTTGGTTACCTTTATTGCTTTCTTTAGTATCTCTCCTTGACCACTAGCTTCAAATTGAGATTTGAGACGCTTCGCCTCCTCTTCTAACTGTTCAAACTGAATGAAAAGCGGATAATCTGGATCCGGCTCATAATACAGACAATCGGGCTGATAATCAAGGAACGTACATTTTAACCGATCAGATTTCTCAGTTTTCTCGTTAGTGCAAGTATTCCATCCCTCAGGACACCGGAAACTAAATGGTAGGCAGTATCGACATCTCGGAGACCTTATATCCCCAGTTGTTCTACGCTTGTGCAAAAAATCTTCGATTTCCTCGATTACTTTTCCATCTGTGGGTTCCATTGCATACTCCTCTTTACTTAAATTTTTACTAAAGATATTATACGCCTATGCCAAGAATTCATCAAGAACTTAATATCATCTTTATAGGGACGCCTGAGTTTGGGGCGATTATTTTGGAGAAGCTTATTGAAAATAAATTTAAGCCAATTTTGGTTGTTACTGCGCCAGATAAACCGGTGGGCAGAAAACAGATTGTCACTCCCCCACCTGTCAAAATTTCAGCTCAAAAATATAACATCCCGGTTTTACAACCAGAAATTTTGACAAATTCCAAATCCCAAATTACAAATTCCAAACCCGATTTAATAATTGTTGCTGCTTATGGACAGATTTTACCAAAAGAAATTTTGGAAATTCCAAAATACGGCTGCTTAAATGTTCATCCTTCCCTTTTGCCAAAATATCGTGGTGCCTCGCCCATCCAAGCTGTAATTTTAAATGGTGATAAAACAACCGGGGTGACAATTATTTTGATGGATGAGAAAATGGACCACGGCCCAATTTTAAGCCAAAGGGGGCTAGAAATTGAGGAAAATGAGACTGCTGCTACACTCCATGATAAATTGGTAGATTTAGGAGCCAGTCTTTTGATGGAAACCATTTCTAAATGGGTAAGAAAAATGATTAAACCCCAACCCCAGGATGATAAAAAAGCAACTTTCACCAAAATTTTAACTCGGGAAGATGGGGAAATTAATTGGGAAAAAACGGCCGAAGTGCTCGAACGAGAGATTAGAGCTTATTTACCCTGGCCAGGAAGTTACACTTTTTGGGCAAAAGCTGGTAAGACAGTTCAGATAAAAATTTTAAAAACGAGAGTTCTAAAATCACAGGGAGGCATTAGTTATCTAGTTGGTAAAACTCTGGTTGTTCCTCAAAATGAACTCGGTGTTCAATGTGGGAAAGGGTTTTTTGCAGGACCCACCGGAGGTGGGTACCCCGGAGATTTTTTAGTTATTGAAAGATTACAGATGGAAGGGGGGAAAGAAATGACTTCTGAAGAATTTTTAAGAGGCCACCCGGATTTTATTGGCACAATACTAAAATAATTTCTAATTTAAAAATATGCTCAGTTATTTTGATTTACGAAAAGGCGTACAATTTGTTTATGAGGGCCAACCTTACGAAGTTTTAGAGTTTCAGCAAATATACAAAGCCCAGGATATGGTTGTTGCCAGAACGAAAATTAGGAATTTAATTAATGGAAAAGTTTTAGAAAGAACTTTCCATCAAGATGATAAATTCGAAGAAGCGGAATTAGAAAAAATTGAGGTAAAATTTCTTTATTCTCGTCGAGGAAAATTTTGTTTTTGCGAATTACAAAATCCTTCTAAGCGTTTTGAATTGGAAGAAGAACAAATTGGTGAAGGTGCGAAGTTCCTCAAATCAAATCAAGTACTCAGCGGAATTAAATTCCAAGATAGAATTATCAATATTGTTTTACCAATAAAAGTTCAATTGCAAGTTACCGAAGCCCCACCCGGAGTTAAGGGGGAGCGGGCTCAGGCTGGAACCAAACCAGCAATTTTAGAAACTGGAGCCACAATTAATGTCCCTTTATTCATCGAACAAGGAGACATTATCGAATTAAACACCGAAACCGGCGAATACGTCAGAAGAGTGGAATAATAAAATGAAAATAATAAGAGCTAGCGATTTTTCAGCTGGCTCCTTTTAATTTCAATTTCCCATTATTTTCTTTAACCCGGCCACGGCTGGCGGTAGAACCTCCCCTATTTTTTCTCTAAATCGGAGGTGACAGATTCTTTCAAATTCAAGAGGAACTTCGCCTTGATTGATGATCACCAATTTTGCTCCTGACTCAAAAGCAGTTTTTGGACAGTCAGCGGCTGGATAAACCACCAAGCTCGAGCCGACCACAATAAAAAGATCTGATTCTCGGGAGTGTCGCTCAGAAATCTCTACTTCCTCTTCCGGCAAAGGGTCACCAAAATCGACTACACTGGAAGCCAATTCTCCTCCGCATTGAGGACAGAAAATTAAATCAGGGAAGGCATCGCATTTGAACCCACAACTTTGACAGCGT
The DNA here is from genome assembly GCA_964466325.1 of uncultured Candidatus Saccharibacteria bacterium. Lineage (GTDB taxonomy): Bacteria > Patescibacteriota > Minisyncoccia > Minisyncoccales > CAYXSK01 > CAYXSK01. Next base: position 3,511 of record CAYXSK010000012.1, read on the forward strand.
AATTTAAATTGATTGCCATGAAGCTCAGCTAGTAATTCTGGTTTAATTCCCGAGGATAGGTGTAAATTATCAACATTTTGGGAAATGAGGAAAGAGAGTTTCCCCAGATTTTGGAGTTCGACAATGGCCAAATGATTTTGATTTGGCTTGACTTTTGACCAATCAAATTTTGGCGAAGGAAGTCCTTTATCTTTCCTCGTCCAGAGCCCATTTGGTCCTCTAAAATCCGGCAGGCCAGATTCAGTTGAAATTCCCGCACCGGTAAAAACAACTAAATGCTTTGCCTCAAACATCCATTGAGCTAAGGTTTCAATTCGCTTCTCCAGCTCCAGCATATTTCTCACCCCATTGTTAATGTGCTTTCTATTTAGATATATCAAAAGATTTGAATTTAATCAAATTAAAATGGCGGGCAGATTGTCATCTCCCCGCCTAAGTTACTTTTTCTTTTCAGGTTTTGTTGGTTGAACAATTCTAGGCTTTCTTGACTTAAACTCACCCTTTTTCTTTTTCTTCTTTTTTTCGTCCATTATCTCGCCTCCTCTTTTAAACCTCCTTTTTAAGCAAAATAATATTTCTCCAGACTTTTTCTTTCCAGCCCCTTTTTCGGGATTCTTCCAAGAATCTCATAAATTTGTGATATTCTTTATTATCAGTCTGTTCCGGGAAATTCACCCTAGAAATGGTGATTGGAAATTTTCCAGCTGGTTTAAGGTGAAGTTGCTCTTTAAACACTTTAGTTAATGCTTCTACCACATTTTCTATGTTAACCCCATCTAACAATAAACAATCTGCCAGAGCAGCATTAGTAATAAATATCGAACTTTTTAGCTGATATTCATCTAAAATAGAGGTGAGGAGTTTAACATCAAAACAATTTCCCTCCCGGTAAATTAATCCCTCTCTGACTAACAAGTTAGGCTTTTCCAAATTTATACCAATATACCATTTTTCATATCCCATTCCTCGAAAATAATCGTATCTAGCAAAATTATTTCCAATCCCACCTTCGATTATTCCATCATGATGGGGAATTACTTCTTTTTTGATAACTTCTCTCAGGGCTTTGTAAAAATCCATCTTATCCCTCCTCTCCGACCTTTATTAATTATCCATTTTAAGAATTGTTAAGGTGCGGTATTTATTAAAATTACCTTATTATTCGAAAAAGTCAAATTAAAATTAAATGAGGCTGATTCAAGTTCAGCCTCTTTTTTCAAGAGCTTTCTCAACCTCCTGAATTAATTTCACTCCTTCTTCCCCGCTTAAACTTATTCCCATTTCTAACATCCCTAAGCACTTATTAATTTCTGAATTCTCTTTTCGGAGTTGGCCTATCCTTTCATTTTGCTCTTCAATCCTGGCATCTAACTCCCGGAAATCAATCCCCAAATTGAACTTTCTATCAAAAAATTCCAGTATTCTCTTTTGGGCTTTTAAGTCATCTAAGGCAACAAGATAAAATGGGATATCTTCCCAGATACTCAGGCCAGGAATTCCCCTCCTCTTTGCTAGCCATAAGAGAAAGCTACTTAGAGCTGGCTCCCCTTGAAATTCCATGCCCAAGAGGCCAAAATCTCTAATTTCTTTTTTAAATTTGGGATGATTGGCGACCGTTAACACCCTTCTTGTCTGGGTATGGGGAGTTGGAGAAGGAATTCCATTGACAGTGTAGAGTTCTTTTACCCTACAATAATGTTGAGCAACATCCAAAAGAGCATTCAAAAATTTCCACCAATTCCGGGAAGGAGAATTGGATTTAAAGATAACCAAATCCTTTTCTTCTATGGCAAAGAATTTGCTCTCTGGAAAATCAATGACATTTTCTCTAACCGGAACTCCTTCAATAGGAAAGAAGCTGCCAGGTGTAATCTGGCAAAAATAGCGGCTCCTCAATTTTTTATTAAGATAATCAATCACCCCCGGAGCTAAATTGCCAACGTCTTCTTTCCAGCCAATAATGACTGAAGGAGGATTCTGAAATTTCACTTCTCCAAAATGCCTAAAAACTTCCTTTACCATCCTTGCCTCCTTTCTTAAAAAACTCCTCAATATGTTTCATAATCTCTTCTCGATCCTTTTCGGTTATTGACTCTGGTGCCGGCTGATAGTTAATTACGTAGTCCAGAAATTTGCTTAGTCCTTCTTTAATCTGGGGAGGTGCCTCTTTCAAAGAATTTTGTAATTGCTGAAAGAGCCCGGTAATTTCTTTCTCCACTCTTCTTGCCATTTCATCGAATTGGCTTAAATCAATTGAAAGGCCGAAAATTTCAGTTAGCAACTCCAGGATTGACTTTGAGGCCTTGGGATAAGAGAAAGGCGAACCTGCCAGATAATAAGGTATTTCACCCATCAGGCAAATCCCTTCCAAATCCCGATTTTTTGCCAGGCCAAGCAAAATACCGCTTAAACCAACCAAAGTCGAACTGCCTTCCCTCTCAGAGATTGGGATTACATTTCCGTATCTTCCCATTTCTTTTACCAGCTCTTCTTCAGTTGCGGCTATCGCCACCCTTGATCTTTCTTTATGATGAATTGAGGCGGCGGCTGCTCCGGAAGTGTAAACTCTTTTACAGCCAAATTTTTCAGCCACATCCAAAATCAAATTAGCTATTTCTTCGGCTTTTTTTCCGCTAGCATATCTTTTTCCAAATTCCAGCGATTGCTCTTCACCAATGAAAAAGATCAGATCTCCTTCGGCATGATGTCGGAAATAGAATCTATTGCCGGGAAACTTTAAATCCTTTAACTCCCCATCTTTAATCAATATCTCCTGGGGATAGAAAAATTCCCAGCTTTCTATTTCTCCAAATCCTTGGGCTCTTAACATTCCTCTCAAAGTATCAACGGCAATTATTCCGATATTTCCAATTCCCGGCCAGGCACAAATCAAAACCGGATTTTTAAGTTTCGGTTCTCGGTAAAGCTTAACTCCCATTTTTACCTCCTTTTAAGGTACTATCAATTCTATTTAAACTATCCCACATTTAAATAAAAAATCAAATAAAAAAGCGGCGATTTCTGCCGCTAAATTAAATGATGAAAATAAGGAATGATCCTTCCTCCATTAGATTTTCTCTTCCACTGCTTTTATTTTATGAGCTAGGCTGTGGCTTTCGGTCCTCCTCTCATCTGTTTTGAGGGACATATAAATCCTATTGTGAGACTCGATCAATTTATTTCGGCACTTGGTAAACAATTCCAAAATTTCTTCCCATTCTCCTTCCACTGTCGTTCCCATCGCTCCAATTTGATATTTTAGCCCACTTTCTTTTATTATCTTCACTACCTTAGCCACTGGCTTACTCAAACTTTCTCCTTCCCCGATTGGAAAAGCCGCAATTTCTGCTATAACCATTTTTCCACCTCCTTTCTTCATCACAGTAATATTCCTATTCCCTCTTTCAATCCCTATTATTTATTTTAAGAACTATCTAATAATTTACAATAGAGAAGCTGGTTTTTCAAGTAAAAAAAGCCGCGACTGGCACGGCCTATTCGAAGAATTTTAGTTGCATCCCCTCACTTAATTTTTTGGCGCCGATAAAAAGGGAAGGGAATTCTTTTCTTATCTTTCCGCAACATCTTCCCCAACGAATTGTAGCTTCAATTCCCCGATTTTTTAATTTCTCTCGATACTCTCGAATGAAATCTTCTTTCTTTTCTTCGTTTCTGAGTCGAAGATAGATTTGTTTAAAGTCCCGATCTTTTGGCACAGCTTCAAATTCTGCCCGGAAAAAGCTCATAAATCTTTCAACATCCTCTTTGGCTGACCAGATGGTTATGGTGATACACTTATTACAATCAGATGGCAATCTTTTATTTTCCTCTATATATTTTTTTGCTTCCAGATAACTTGGGCACTCCAACCCTCTCTCCACTAGCCCGACATACTCTACCATTTCTTTCTACTCCTTTCTAAAGTGGTCTCGGTCGGCATTGAAAAAGAACAGTTATTTGAGCTATGTTAATTTTACCCTATTTAGAAATAAATTTCTAACGAATTTAGCACAAGGATATAGCTTGTAGCATTCCCTACTCCAGAGAATCCCAAATATCATCACTACCAATAACCACATTTTCATTTG
>CAYXSK010000013.1:0-7228 GCA_964466325.1 uncultured Candidatus Saccharibacteria bacterium
AAAAAATGGAGAATTTGAGCCTTGTAACAAATGCCCTTCTTGTTTGGAAATTATGGAAGACAGGGCCCTGGATTTGATTGAAATTGATGCCGCCTCTCATCGAGGAATCGATGAAATGAGAGAATTGAGAGATGGGATAAAATTCGTTCCAACAAAATCAAAATATAAAGTTTTTATTATTGACGAAAGCCATCAGCTTACAAAGGAAGCAGCTAATGCTCTTTTGAAAACTCTTGAAGAACCGCCCAGCCACGCCATTTTTGTTTTAGCCACTACCGAAATTCATAAAATGATTCCGACCATTATTTCTAGATGTCAGAGATTTGATTTTCGAAAATTAACCCTTCCTGAAATTATTAAAAGATTAGAAATTATTTGCCAGAAAGAGAAAGCTAGAATTGAAAAAGCAGCTTTGGAACTGATTGCCTTAAATGCGACCGGTTCCATCAGAGATGCCGAGAGCTTATTAGACCAAACTTTAACTTTTGCCGGCAGCAAAGAATTAGAAATTAAAGCTGGTGAAGTCAAAGATTTGTTAGGATTGGTTGAAATTGGCGCAGTTCAAAAATTTGCTGATTTTATCTGTCAAAAAAAAGCGCCGGAAGCAATTAGTTTTTTAAATGAAATTGTCGAAAGAGGCTCTGACCTTCAAGAATTTGACAAGGCCTTAATTAATTATTTAAGACAGGCCTTAATTTTAAAGTTAGTTGGAAAAGAAGCTGAATCTTCAGGTAATCCGATTATCACCGGCTTAACTAAAGAAGAATTCCAAACCTTAGAAAAACAAACAACTGCCTTCAAGGAAAATGAACTGCAAAACATTTTAAACCTCTTTTTAGAAGCCGAAACCAAAATGAAATATTCCCCCATACCCCAGTTGCCCCTGGAATTAGCCATCATCGAATCTTGCGGCATTACTTAATTACATTCCGGGGTCGTCTAACAGTAGGACGAGAGTCTTTGGAACTCTAAATTTTGGTGCGATTCCAAACCCCGGAGCATGAAACAAAATGAAGTTAGAAAATTAGTCTCTTTCTTTTTTGAGATTGGAAATTTAAGGAAGGTCTTAAGAGCCCATCAACAAATGCTCCTTTCTTATGATTTAACAGATACAATTGCCTCCCATTCCTTTAGAGTAGCTTTAATTAGTTATTTTTTGGCAAAGGAATTAAAAGCCGATGAGAATAAAGTAATAAAAATGTGTTTGTTACATGACTTAGAAGAAAGCAGATCCATGGACCATCATTGGGTGAGCAAAAGATATGTCAAGGTTTTCGAAGATGAAATTAGAAAAGAACAATTGAACAAACTCCAATATTCAGAAGAATTAATAAAACTTTCAAAAGAATACGAAGAAAGAAAAACTCTTGAAGCAAAAATTGCCAAAGATGCTGATTTATTAGATGAAATATTCCTTTTAAGAGAATATGAATGGCAAGGGAATAAAGAGGCAACAGATTGGCTAAAGGGAGCTCATAAAAAAGGGCCTGGTGGAGAAAGCCAACAGGAAAAATTGATGAGCACAAAGTTAGCCAAAGAAATCGCCAAAGAAGCAAAAAGACAAATTCCAAGCGCTTGGTGGAAAAATTTATGGACCCCAACCCGAAGAAAATAATCGCTGTATTATTTTTAATAAGCAGGTTTAATTTTTTTTCCGAAGTGCTATATTATTTATAGGAGTCTTTATAAAAAAGTTGGAAAGGAGGGAGAGATGATCAAGCGGCTTTTAAGAAGATTACTGCGACCGAAAGGAAGGGCAGTAAAGGTTATTGTCGATGGTGAAAACTTGTTTCATTCTCTAAAAGAACTAAACAGAGGAGATACTGAGGTTTCAAAACTTCTAGCTAGTTCAAAAGAGATTTTGGCAAGGGGAGAGGAAATTAAAGAGATTTATTTTTTTGGTACTTATCGTGAAGGTGATTCAAGCCAGAATTTACTCAGAAAGGCGCTAAGGAGAGATGCTGGGGTAAAAGTGATAATGAAACGAGAAAAGGCAATTATTAGCGCAATGGCCTGGAAAAGCAGAATAGACCAATATATCAATGTTGAAATAATGATGACGACCTGGCAACCAGAGTATGGAAAGGTTATCCTTTTTTCGGGAGATAGTGATTTTGAAGCCCCTCTTAGAAAAATCAAAGAATGGGGGATTAAATCAGTGGTAATTAGTTCTCGGAGTAGTTTTTCTCGAGAGCTAAGAGCTGCCGCCGACCAAATAATCTATCTTGAGGATTTCTTAACCAAAATAGCCGGAAAAGAGGTGGCTTAAACATTTAGAGCCACCTTTTTGTTTTGAGAAGTCGCCAAAAAGCCGATTTTCTGATAGAATAGAATATATGAAAAAGAAATTAACTTGCAAAATGGGGTTAAAGAAAAATGTTATCAAAAAAGAAGTATTTGATAGAGAAATTGCCCTCTGCAAAATGTTGTTTAGAGAAAACAAAGGAAAATGCGGCTGGGGCAAATGCCCAAACTGCGGTGTTATTCCTCTTTTGTGGAAACTACATAAAGGTCAATTGTTAGATACCCCGGCTAAGGTAGTCAAAATTAAAAAGGAAATCTTTAAATAGGCTCTTTGGATTGACTCAATTTTTAAAATAGGTATAATGAAAATATATGGCAAGACAGTTTACGGCAATATATAAAAAAAGAGGGGGGTGGTATTTAGGCTGGGTAGAAGAAATTCCCGGTGTTAATACTCAAGGTAAAACTCTTAAAGAAGTGAAAGAAAATCTTAAAGAGGCCCTTTTACTAATTCTAGAAACCAATCGGAAGCTTAATAAAAAAGAAATCTCTAAAGGAAGAGTTATTCGGGAACCACTTTCAATTCCCTTAAAATGAAACGAAATGATTTAATTAGACATCTCATTAAAAATGGATGTATTTTTATCCGGGAAGGCGCAAAACATAGCGTCTTTTTTAATCCTTCTCAATCAAGTTGAGTTGTGTGAAAAATGTGGAGCTCCGATTCTAAATTTTCTAAAACGATATAAATTCATAAAACCAGAAAAAGTTAAAAAGAAAAGGTAAAAGAACTAGACTACGAAAAATCGCCAAAAGGGCGTTTTTCTGTTTGACTTTTTAATAAATTAATATAAAATATAAAATATAAATAAACCATAGGAGGTGGTTATGTAGCTCTTAAGAAAATTATATGACCAGAAAAAAACTAAAACAGGAGGTAAAAACAATGACCCAAGCCAATATTGTTAAAGAAAAACCAAAAGTTGTGGAGTTTAAGGATGGTGAAGAGGTTTTCGGCACGGCAGAAGAGATTACTTCGAGAGAGGTTGGTGCCGAGGGAGCTAACTTAGCCAGGATAACTCTATTCGGGCCGGATGTTATTCATACCCACGAAAAGGCGGAGGAGACCTACATCTATGAGTCAGGAATGGGCAAGATTCTACTTGGTGACCAAATCTCTGAGTTTGGTCCCGGCACCAGGGTGATTATCCCGTCAGGGACACCCCACGCCGCTAAACCCGCCAACTCCTTCCCCCGGTTTGTTTTCTTGTGCCTCTCTTCGCCACCTTTTGACCCTGATGACGTCCATCCCGACCCTCGCGGTCGGAACTGGTAAATTAGAAAGGGAGGGCATTAAAACTTATTCAATCCTCAAGGGGGCTGCTCCATTAGAAGCAGCCTCTTTTTATTTTATCCATCGCTTTATCGCCAAAAAAGCGAATTTTTGGTAAAATAGCTATATGTTAAGAGACGAAATTGAGAGACATAAAATAGCGGCTGAGAAGTTGGAGATGATTAAGAATAAAGCGTTTGAGATAATAAAAAGAAATTTGGGCAAAATTTCAGAATATGATGTCAGTCAATTTATTTTGTCAGAATTTAAAAAGCAGGGGCTCATTATTGATGAAAAATATCCGGCTCAGATTGTGGCTGTCACTGAAAATTCCTCAATTGTCCATTATTTCCCTAAAAAACGGGGCTCAAAAATTATTAAAAGCGATGGTCTGATTTTAATTGATATTTGGGCAAAATTAAAAGGAGATAGGTCTCCCTTTGCTGATATTACTTGGATGGGCTATTCTGGAAAGAATATTCCGAGAGAAATTAATAGAATTTTTAAAATTGTTATCAAGGCAAGAAATTTCGCCTTGAAATTCATCAGAGAAAATTTAAAAAAGAAAAAGTTTCCAAAAACAAAAAAGGTAGATAAAAAAGTTAGGAATTATTTCAAGAAATTCGGCTTAGAGAAGTATTTTCCTCACGGAATAGGTCACAGTTTAGGGTTTTCTCGTTGTCATGGTTCATATTTTCGCTTCTCAAAAAAGAGCCAGGCAAAGATAAAACTGGGAATACCTTTTACCATCGAGCCAGGGCTTTATTTTAAAAATAGATTTGGTATCCGAAGCGAAATTAATTGTTACATTACCAAAGACTATAAATTAATCATCACCACCAAAATTCAAAAGGAAATAATCAAACTGTAATTTTCATCGGTCACCCCCCTAAAATAACCAAAATTAAAGACAAGATTTTGCAAACGACATAACTCAATCACGACCGTGACTAAAACATGTCACATTTTGCCGGAGGAGATTTTTTGGTAAAATTTGGATTTGACAATGGTTTTTAAGAAATTATAATGAAATTGTATGATAATAACGAAATGTGATTTTTGCAAGAAAAAGATTAAAGATAAACCGATAACCGCCGGTCTGGGATTTTTCCCAAAAGTAGAACTGTGTGAAAAATGCGGAGCCCCAATTCTAAAATTCTTAAAAAAGCACAAAATTATCGAATCAGCAAAAACTAAAAAGAAACAGTCTTAAGCCTCGCGACTTTAAAGAGCTTGACTCCTGTCTCTAATTCGATAAAATAAATTTGTATGGCGGGAAAAACTTTAAAGAAAAAAATTTATCAATATACTGCTGTTTTTGAACCTGATGAAGAAAAAGGTGGGTACACTGTTACTATTCCTTCTTTACCCGGCTGTATTTCTGAAGGAGATACTTTCGAAGAAGCTTTAAGAAATATTCAAGAGGCCGCCAGTTTATATTTGGAAGTAATGAAAAAACGCAAAGAAGAAATTCTAAGAGAAAGAGCGAGTGTGATTATAGCTCCAATTCAAGTTAAAGTTTAAATTTTTATGGCAAATATGCCAAAGTTGCCCGCCTTAAAACCCAAGGAAATAATCAGAGTTTTGGAAAAGGCGGGTTTTTCTTTTGTTCGTCAAAAAGGAAGCCACCGAATTTATGTTAAAGAAAATATTGGAGTAACAATTCCTTTTCATAACAAAGATTTAAAGAAAGGAACATTACGACATATTATTAAACAAGCAGGTTTGACAATAGAAGAATTTTTAAAATTACTTACGAAATAATCTTGAGTTATGTGTCTAAGTCGCCAAGGAGGCGATTTTTTGGTAGAATGAAAGGATGAAGAGAGCAAAAAGTCCGATTTTGACGGTGGATCTGAAAGACCTTCCAAAGAAAATTGGCTTCGACCACCGAGAAATATTAAATGACTTAAAGAAAAGATATAACATATGAAAATTACAATTATTGGAAACATGTCTTTCCTTCAAAAATTTAATGAAGCAAAAGAATTTTTGCAACAACTGGGACATGAGGTCATTGTGCCAGAAAGAGACCCAATGCCAGAACCACTCCCTCCGTCAATAAAAAGAAAAGCGATGGAAAGATTTAATGAAAACTTGAAAAAATCCGATGCAATTTTAGTCATGAATTATACGAAGAATGGAAAAGAAAATTATATCGGTGCAAACACTCTCATGGAGATAGGAATGGCATTTATTCTTCAAAAAAAGATATTTATTCTAAATCCAAGTCCAGAATTTTGCAAAGATGAATTAGAAGCCATCAGGGTTCAAGTTTTAAACGGCGATTTAAGCAAAATTGGATAATGTGACAAAAAATAGTTTTTCATTAAGGAGCTAAGCTCCTTTTGAGGTAGTTATTAAGATCAAAATTGTTAATAAATTGGATTAAAAATGACTCAGGAAAAATTTGAGGAACTGGTAAATGAAGGGATTAAAGCGATTCCGAAAAAGTTTTTGGAAAAGTTGGATAATGTTGATATTGTTATTGAAGACGAACCCACGCCAGAACAATTAAGAAAGTTAAGGATGAAAGGGGGTTCTTTTATTTTTGGCTTATATGAAGGCGTGCCACAAACTAAAAGATGGCATTATGGTCAGGTTTTGCCTGATAAAATAACCATTTTCCAAAAGCCGATTGAGAAAATAGCTCGTTCGGAAACAGAAGTTAAAAAAATTGTTAAAAATACGGTCTGGCACGAAATCGCTCATCATTTTGGTATGGATGAAAGAAAGGTTAGGGAGGCAGAATCTCGCCGAAAAACAAAGGTTTGACCCTTTCTTTTGAAAATGGAATAATACAACAATTGACTCAATCAATAGCCCTTTTTATTTTTAATAAGGATAGAAATCTAAAAAGAAAGGGGGAACCATGATACCGAAACAGAAAAACAGAGATTATTTACCCTATTGTAAGCTGTGTCTTCTCTATGGGAAGTGCGATGGGCCAGAGATTCTAAAAACTAATAATCTGCCAGGCGATTGGGAAGATATTAAAGAAACTAGCTGCCGAAAGTTCGTGGGAGTCAAGCCAACTGGAGAACTTACAGAAAGCTGATAGAACTCATAAGTGGAAATCTATCAGCTCTTTTTATTTTCAATCTGATATAATAAATTTATGGCAATAGCAATTTTGTACAGAGAGGAATTAAAGGAATATGATTTTGGAGAAGGTCATCCTTTTCGAGGAGATAGAACCGAAATATTTCCCCAGTTTTTAAGGGAGAAATTACCCGAAAACAAAAATTACAAAATTTTCAAAGCTGAGCCAGCCACTGAAGAAGATTTATTATTGATTTGCCAGAAAGATTATATTAATTTTACTAGAGAATATTATAGGGCCGCCAATTTGGGTAAAAGTTTTAATGGCCGCTTTTTTCAATACCATTCGATGGATAATTTACCAAGAAGAAATCCAGGGAAAATCGAAGAGGCGGCCAGAATAGTTATCGGGCAAGCAAAATTGGCGTGCGATTTAATCCAAAAAAGTAAATTTAAAAAGATAATTTGTCTCGGCGGTGGACTTCATCATGCTAAAACCTCTTATGGAGAGGGTTTTTGTCTTTATAATGATGTTGCCTTTGCCGGGAAATATTTGCTTAGAGAATATGGACTAAAGAGAATTCTGATTTTAGATACCGATGCCCATTG
>CAYXSK010000014.1:0-1525 GCA_964466325.1 uncultured Candidatus Saccharibacteria bacterium
TTATTGATAAAGAAATGGCTAAAGGCAAGTCATTAAAAGAAATCCGGGGTGATGAGGCCGAGTTTCAAAGAAAAGTTTTAAAAATCAAAATAAAAGTAGAGAAAGCAGCTCCGAAAAATAAAATTGTCTTTTTTGACCGGGCAATCCCTGATAGCATTGCTTACTATCAAATTTGTGGATTAGACCCAAAAGAAGTCCTTAAATTTTGTAAAAAGAAAATTTATCGAAAAATATTCTTTTTTGAACAGCTACCTCTTGAAAAAGATTATGCTCGAGTTGAAGATGGCAAGACTATCAAAAAATTGAACAAACTTTTAAAGAAAACCTACAAAGATTTAGGATATAAAGTGATAGCTATTCCTCCGATGTCTATAAAAAAAAGGGTAAAAAAAATTTTAATTAAAATAGAAAATTAAAATCTATGAAGACTTATGCCAAAGCCGGCGTTAATAGAAAAATAAGAGAAAAAGCCAAAAAATCTTTAAAGGATTTTGAGTCAACTTTTAGATTAAGTAAATATGGAAAAATAATAAAGACTCCTTTCAATGCCCTTTATCCTATTGGAAAAGATATCTATCAAGTAAAAACCTCTGATGGGGTTGGAACAAAAGTTTTACTGGCTGATCTAGCTAACAAACACGATACTATCGGGATTGATGCTGTGGCAATGGTGGTTAATGACTGTATCAGATCTGGCGCAAAACCAATAGCAATTACAGACATGATCGATATTAAAAAATCAGAGCCAAAAATATTAAGAGCAATTCAAAAAGGATTAATTTTGGGGGCAAGGGAAGCTAATTGCCCAATTGTTGGAGGAGAAATAGCTGATGTACCAGAACTCCTCAATGCCACTTATCATATAAACTGCGATTGCGTCGGAGAAATAACAAAACTGAAGATAATTACTGGAAAAAAAATAAAACCAGGGGATATTGTAATTGGTTTTCGAAGTTCGGGAATTCATTCAAACGGTCTAACTCTAGCTAGAAAAGTTCTTTTTAAAAAATGGGGTGGAAGATTCGACGCTTTTGAAACTCCGAAAGGTTTGAATAAACCTCTAATTTATGAAATGTTAAAACCAACAAAAATTTATGTAAAACCCTTTTTAAAAGTCGCTCAAAAATTTGAAATTTTAGGAGCAGTCCATATTACCGGCGATGCTTATTTGAAGTTTAAAAAATTAAATTTTGGCTTTGAGTTTTTTAATTTCAAACCCCAGCCAATTTTTAATTTAATTCAGGAAACCGGGAATATAGACCTAAAAGAAATGGTAAGCGTTTTCAATATGGGTTGGGGATTCGCCATTATCATCAACAAAAAAGATGCCAATGATATTTTGGAATTATTAAAAAAAGCCCCAAAACTTGAAGCCGAAATAATAGGAAAGGTTATCAAGGAAAAGAAAATTATTATAAATTATCAAAATAAAAAAATAATTTTGTAATATGGCTCATCGAATTGAAGTTGGTTTTAAAGAGGGAGTTAGGGATGCCTTGGGCGAGAAGATAAAAAAGAGAATAAT
>CAYXSK010000014.1:1625-7107 GCA_964466325.1 uncultured Candidatus Saccharibacteria bacterium
TAATTGAAGATTTAAATATTCCGGTTGAAAATGTTAAAACAATAGACGTTTATACTATTGATGCTGCTCTTTCAAAAGAGCAGCTGAATTTTTTAGGAGAAAATCTATTTGCTGACCCAGTAATTCAAGAATTTAATGTAGACAAACCCTTGGCCAAAAATTTCAATTGGTTAGTCGAAGTTGGTTTCAAACCCGGGGTAACTGATAATGTTGGCAAAACCGCCAAGGAAGCAATAAAAGATGTTTTGAAAAAAGAACTGGGAAAAGATGAAGGAATATATACTTCAAAACAATACCTAATTTTTGGGGAGGGGTTAACCAAAGAAAATCTCGAGCAAATTGCTAAAGATATTTTAGCCAACGAGTTAATTCAGCGCTGGGGATTGGATTTGCCAATACCAAAGGTCAAAATCCCTCACGAACCTTCTATCAACCTCATTGATCTAAATGTTTCTGACCAAGATCTGTTAAAAATTAGCCAAGAGAGAAAGCTAGCTTTGAATTTACAGGAAATGCAGACAATAAAAAACTATTTTGCTAGACCAGAAGTTATAGCCAAGCGTCAAAAAATTGGTTTAGGTCAAAAAGCAGCCGATGCCGAACTGGAAGTATTGGGCCAAACTTGGTCAGAACATTGTAAACATAAAATTTTTAATGCCAAAATAATTTACAAAAATAAAAATGAAGAAAAAGAAATAGATAGTTTGTTCAAAACTTATATTAAAAGCTCAACTAAACAATTAGAAAAAGAATTGGACTGGGTAGTTTCTACCCTCTGGGATAACTCTGGAGTAGTCAGGTTTAATAATGATTGGCTCCTGGCTGTGAAATGCGAAACCCATAATAGTCCATCAAATGAAGAACCTTATGGCGGAGCGATAACTGGAATTGTTGGGGTCTACAGAGATCCCATGGGCACAGGCAAAGGGTGTAAATTAATTTACGGCACTTACGGTTTTTGTACTGGCAACCCCTTTTATAATGGCGATTTAAAACCAAAACTTCATCCGAAGCGCTTGTTGGAGGGAGTGAGAAAAGGAGTGGAAGACGGCGGCAATAAACACGGAGTGCCAACAGTTTACGGTATTACCTTTTTTGATGCAGGTTTCATGGCAAAACCAGCAATTTATGTCCTGGCAGCCGGCTTAATCCCAGCTGAGATAAATGGTGAGCCAGGCTTTCGAAAGAAAGTCGATCCCGGAGATCTGATAGTCATGGCCGGTGGAAGAGTAGGGATAGATGGCATTCATGGAGCAACTGAATCCTCAATGGAAGCCGGAGAATGGATTTCGGCCAGTCATGTCCAAATAGGCGACCCTTTCACCCAAAAGAAGCTTCATGATTTTTTAATTGAAGCCAGGGATTTGGGGCTTTACCAAGCGATTACTGACAATGGTGCCGGTGGTCTCTCTTCTTCAGTTGGAGAAATGGCCCAATTTTCCAATGGTTTTGAGCTATGGTTAGATAAGGTACCTTTAAAATATTCTGGCTTAGACCCTTGGCAAATTTTACTTTCTGAATCTCAAGAAAGAATGACGATATCTGTTTCGCCAGAAAAAATTAATCAATTTCTCGGACTGGCAAAAACGCATGATGTTGAGGCAACAGTGATTGGCAAATTCACTAATTCAGGAAAATTTTATTCAACTTACAATAATAAAACAGTGACTTACCTTGATATGGATTTTGTTCATCACGGCGTGCCTCAAATGAAATTAGAAGCTGAATGGTTGACTCCTGAACAAAGAGGGCTTTTTGAACCAAAACTAGAAGCAATATCTGACCATAACTCATTTTTGAAAGAAATGTTAGCTCGTTTAAATATCTGCTCAAAAGAATATATTGTTCGACAATTTGACCACGAAGTTCAGGGAACCAGCGTGATAAAGCATTTGGTCGGTAAAGATAGCGATGCCCCTTCAGATGCGGTGGTAATCAAACCCCTTTATAATTCCAATGAAGGTATCGCTATCTCGGCCGGCATTAATCCTAAATATGGCCAGATTGATACTTATTGGATGGTAGCTTTAGCAATTGATGAAGCTATCAGAAGAATTATTGCCGTTGGTGGAAACTTAAAACAAATCGCTCTCAATGATAATTTCTGTTGGCCTAGTCCTTTACCTTCCGACCAAAACCCCGATGCCAAATATAAACTGGCTCAATTGATAAGAGCAAATCAAACTCTTTATGATTTTACGATATCTTTTAAAACTCCTTGCATATCTGGCAAGGATTCAATGTCCATGGATGGGACAATAAAGAAGTCAGATGGACCCAGATGTGGGTACCCCGAAGTCAGAGTCTCGGCTTTACCAACTATTCAGTTTTCAGCTGCAGGAAAAATAGATGACATCAGAAAATGTGTCACCATGGATGTTAAAAAACCCGGTGACCTGGTTTATATTTTAGGTATTACTAGAGATGAATTAGGCGGCTCAGAATATTACGAAGCCAGAGGAGAGATTGGATTAAATGTTCCGAAAGTTGATGCTAAAACAGCGACAGAACTCTACAATGCTTTAACTCAGACAATTGAGAAAGGCTTGGTTAATTCTTGTCACGGGATTTATAAAGGAGGATTAGCAGTGGCCTTGGCTCAGATTTCATTTGCCGGAGGCTATGGATTAGACGTTGATTTAGATAAAGTACCGACAGATGGCTTAAGAAATATTGATAAAATTTTGTATTCCGAATCAGCCAGTCGATTTTTAGTAACGATTTCTCCAGAAAATAAAGAAAGTTTCGAGGAAATTATAAAAGGAAATATCTTTCAAGAAATTGGGAAAATGAGAGATGACGAGGAATTTATAGTTTTTGCTCAAGAAAAACCAATAATTCAAGAAAACATCTATAAATTAAAAGAGTCCTGGCAGGCAACTTTTAAGAATTTTTAAAATGAAACCTAAGGTTTTGATTTTATATGGATATGGAATAAATTGTGATAATGAAACCCAGCAGGGATTTGCGATATCCGGAGCAGAAGCTAAAAAAGTTCATGTAAACGAACTTATTAGCGAAGAAGAAAAGCTTAGAGATTACCAAATTTTGGCTATTCCCGGAGGATTTTCTTTTGGTGACGACATTGGAGCGGGAAAGGTTTTGGCAACAAAAATTAAATACAATTTAACTGGAGAATTTTCAGAATTTATCAAAGATGGGAAACTCATCATCGGAATTTGTAATGGTTTTCAGGTTTTAGTGAAATTGGGAATTCTTCCTGGTGCAACCTTGACCTTTAATGATTCAGGCCGATTTGAAGATAGATGGGTTTATTTAAAAATTAATCAAAAATCTCCCTGTATTTGGACGAGAGGAATTGAAACCATTTATTTACCAGTGAGACATGGCGAGGGAAAGTTTATTTTAAGAAATGAAGAAATTAGAGAAAAATTAATTAAACAAAAGCAAGTTGTTGCTCAATACGTAGACGAGAAGGGAAATTTAGCTGGTTATCCCTGGAACCCCAATGGCTCCGATTTAAACATTGCTGGAATTTGTGACGAAACTGGTAAAATCTTTGGCTTGATGCCACATCCTGAAGCTTTTTTATTTTCCCAAAATCATCCCCGATGGACGAGGGAAGAAGTTAAGGAGGGTTGGGGATTAAAGATTTTCCAAAACGCAGTTAATTTTATTAAAAACGAGGTGTGACTAAATTTTGGTGATTTTAAAAAGTGGTGAGATTTCTATCTCACCGCTTTTATTTTAAGGGGGTTGTGGATATGTTGTGTATAAAATTTGATTTTTATCTTATTTCAAGAGGTGGTGATTTGTGGTTGACTAAGGGTTATGAAGTGAGTTAAAGTGAAAACAGGTGGGGGATTGTGGATAACTATGGGATAAATAGGCATTTTTGTGGATAACTAAAATACTCAAATGTTTATCGGCGAGTATCCATATTCAATAGATGAGAAAAAAAGACTGGCAGTGCCGGCGAAATTCCGACAGCTTTTAAGAAAGAAAGCGGTCATTACTCGGGGAATAGACCAATGCCTTTTTCTTTACCCGGCCAAAGAGTGGGGGAATTTAGCTGAAAAATTGAGTAAACTTCCTTTGTCTCAGGCTGATGCCCGGGGATTTGCCAGATTAATGCTGACAGGCGCTATGGAAGTAAATCTTGATAATTTAGGTAGGATTTTAGTTCCTGATTATCTAAAAGATTATGCCGGTCTGAAAAAGAAAGTAGTAATTGCTGGTGTCTATAATCGGATTGAAATTTGGGATGAAACAAAATGGAAAGGATATAAAGAAAAAACTGAAAAAGAAGTGGGGGACATCGCAGAAAGATTAAAAGAATTAGGCGTATAAAATGCACGTACCCGTTCTTCAAAAGGAAGTTATAGAATATCTAGACCCTAAACCAAATGAGAATTTTATTGATTGCACCATCGGAGAAGGGGGCCATACCTTAGCGATTTTAGAAAAAAATGGACCGAAAGGCAAAGTGTTGGGAATCGATGCCGACCCAGAGATAATTAGAAATTTGAAATTAGAAATTAGAAATTTCAAGAAAAGGATTATTCTGGTTTGTGATAACTTTGCTAATTTAGCAGAGATCGCGAAATCACAAAGATTTAAGTCAGTTTCCGGAATTTTGTTTGACTTAGGAATGTCTAGTTGGCACTTGGAAACATCTAACAGAGGATTCAGCTTTCAGAAAAAGGAACCTCTCGACATGCGCTATAATCTTCAGAACCCCTTAACGGCAGAGAAAATATTAAATTACTGGTCAAGGGTAGAAATCGAAAAGATTTTGAAAGATTATGGCGAAGAGCAATTTGCTCCAAAAATTGCCGAAGCTCTTTTGAACTTTCGGAAATTTAAACCCCTGCAAACAACCTCTCAGTTAGTTGAGATTATAAAAAGAGCCACTCCTGGCTGGTACCACCGTCGAAAGATTCATTTTGCTACTAAAACTTTCCAGGCACTGAGGATTGCTGTGAACGATGAATTAAATAACTTAGAAAAAGCCCTACCTCAAGCCCTAAATATTTTAAAACCCGGAGGTAGAATAGTCGTAATTTCTTTCCATTCTTTGGAAGATAGAATTGTTAAAAATTTTCTAAAAGAAGGGAATAAAAATAACTTGCTGAAAATTTTAACTAAAAAACCAATCATCCCATCTTTTAAAGAAATGAAAATCAATCCTCGCTCAAGGTCAGCCAAACTAAGAGCAAGCCAAAAAATATGAGAACCCAAACCTTAACTGCTCCTATTTTCATCACCCATCCTTTACGCGAGCGTCAGCGAAGCGTGAAGATGAACGAAGTTCATCGCCTAGTTTTCAAGAAAAGGGTAAATTTGAAAGTTTTTTGGATGACAACATTTATTTTAATGCTTCTTTCTTTAGTTATTTATATTTTCCAGGTTAATTTTTTAACCCGCGAGGTCTATCTTATTGGCAATTATGAAAAACAGCTAACTCAATTAACTCAAGAAAATGAAAATTTAGCAATCGGTTTTTCCAAGGCTAATTCCC
>CAYXSK010000015.1:0-6720 GCA_964466325.1 uncultured Candidatus Saccharibacteria bacterium
GAGAGTTTTCTATTTCTAAATTAAAAGCTCTTCTTTGGCAAATTCAAAACCTCATTTTTTTAATTTCAACTACCAACGTGAACCCCAGATTAGCCCTGGAAATTTTCTTGCTCGAAATATGACCCTTCAATAAATTCAGGGTCATGGTGAGTTTATCGAACCATGAATTCCCATAAAGAAATTATCAATAAAATCAAGCCAGAGCTGGATAAAGCCATTAATTTTTTAGACAGAGAGTTGCAAAAGATTCGGACGGGCAGAGCTACTCCTGCCCTGGTTGAAGATGTCGTTGTGGAATGTTTTGGCCAGACATTTCGATTGTCGCAATTGGCAGCCATTTCCACACCCGAACCAAGGCAAATCTTAATTCAACCCTGGGACAAATCCTACGTTGAAGGAATTACCAAAGCCCTAGAAAAAACTGGAATAGGAGCTGCTCCAATAGTTGATAAAGAAGTAATTCGATTAAGTTTACCTCCTCTGAGCGAGGAATATCGGAAAGATTTATTGCGCCTTATTTCCGAAAAACAAGAACAGGCCCGACAAACAATTAGAAGATGGCGCCAGGCCGCCTGGGATGAGATTCAAGAAAATTTCCGAGAAGGGAAAATTCGGGAGGATGATAAATTTCGAGCCAAAGACGAACTACAGGAATTAGTGGATGAATATAATGAAAAAATTGAAAAAATAGGGGAGAGAAAGAAAAAAGAAATATGTTTTTAACTATTTTTATTGCTTTTATTTCGCTTATTGGTTTAATAGTTCTTCATGAACTTGGCCATTTTGTTTTGGCAAAAAAATTTGGGATAAAGGTAGAGGAGTTCGGTATTGGTTATCCACCAAGATTAATCGGAAAAAAAATTGGCGAAACGATTTATTCAATCAATCTTTTACCCTTTGGCGCTTTTGTTCGATTTCCAGGAGAAATTGGAAAGGTTGAAGATGATCGAAGCTTTTCAAAACAACCGGTTTGGAAAAGAGCTTTAGTTGCTTTTGGCGGCGTGCTTTCTTTCTGGATAATTTCAGCAATTCTCTTCAGTATTGTTATGGGAATAGGGGCACCCACGGCCATTTCAGATGAAGAAAATGCTAATTTAATAGAACCCAAGGTTCAAATTGCGGCTGTAGCTTTCAATTCACCAGCCCAAGTTGCCGGAATTAAACCTGGAGACACTATAATAAAAGTCAAAAGTCAAAAGTCAAAAGTCAAAAGTATCGATAAGGTAAAGGAAGTACAGGAATTTACCGAAGTTAACAAGGGAGAAGAAGTTACTTTAACTATTCAGAGGGGGAAAGAAGTGTTTGATGTTAAATTGGTGCCTCGGGTTTCTCCACCAACTGGCGAGGGAGCAATGGGCGTGGCTTTAGTCAGAACAGCAATCAAATCTTATCCTTGGTGGATATCTCCCTGGCAGGGAATTTTAACAACGGTCAATTTGACAGGAGCCATCATTCAAGGTTACGGTCAGGCAATTCAAAATGTCATTTCTGGCAAACCCTCGGGTGTGGAATTGATGGGGCCTGTCGGAGTGGTTCATTTATTTACCCAAGTCAGCCAATTGGGAGTAAATTATTTTTTGCAATTTATTGGGATGATTGCTATTTATATTGCCTTATTTAATATTTTGCCCATTCCGGCAGTTGACGGAGGGAAATTGCTCTTTTTAGGAATTGAATTCGCAAGAAAAAAACCAGTCAACGAAAAGACAGAGCAGAATGTTACCGCCCTTTGTTTTAGCTTGTTAATTATTTTAATGATTTTTATAACAATAAAAGACATCACCAAATTATTTTAGTTATGTTGCAGTCACAACTTTTTGCTAAAACTAAAAAAGAAGCGCCAAAAGAAGCTGAAGTAATATCCCACAAACTCTTAGTTAGAGCTGATTTTATTGAACAAAGTTCGAGTGGGGTTTATCGATTTTTACCTTTAGGTTTTAAGGTTCTCAAAAAAATTGAAGAAATTATTAGAGAAGAGATGTTAGCTATTGGAGCTCAGGAGTTATATCTGCCAGCATTGCAAAATAAAAATCTCTGGTTAGAAACTAATCGCTGGCAAACAATTGACCCTCCTTTATTTAAATTAAAAGACCGACATCAAAAAGAAACCGCTTTAGGGTCTACCCACGAAGAGGAAATTACCGACATTATTCGAAAGAGAGTAAAATCTTACCAAGATTTACCTTTTTCCCTTTTTCAAATTCAAGATAAATTTAGAAATGAAATGCGTTCTGCCGGAGGATTATTAAGAACTCGGGAGTTTTTGATGAAAGACCTCTACAGTTTTCATACTAATGAGAAAGATTTAACAGATTTTTATCAAAAAGTAAAAAAAGCTTATTTTAAAATATTTAAAAGATGCGGTTTATTTCCAATTTGTGTTGCGGCAAGTTCAGGGACAATTGGTGGAGAATTATCAGAAGAATTTATGGTTCTTTCTTCAGAAGGAGAAGATAGAATTTTAATTTGTAAGAAATGTGGTTTCGCTGCCAATGTTGAAAAAATTGGAGAGAAAAAAAATTGTCCAAAATGTCACTCAGCTCTTGAAAAAAAGAGCTGTATTGAAGTTGGTCATATCTTTAATTTAGGAACAAAGTACAGCAAAGCTATGGGAGCTAACTTTATTGATGAAAGCGGCAAATCTCATCCAATTATCATGGGATGCTATGGGATAGGTCTTCCAAGATTAATGGCAACAATTGTGGAAGTTTATAATGATGAAGATGGCATTTTGTGGCCCAAAGAGATATCTCCTTTTCAAATTCACTTAATTCCAATAGAAAATACAGAGAAAGTTAAAAAGACGTCAGAAAAATTATATCAAAATTTACAAAAAGCAGGAATTGAAGTATTATGTGACGATAGGGATAACAAAACTCCGGGAGAAAGGTTTGCCGGCGCCGATTTAATAGGTATTCCAATGAGAATCGTAATAAGCGAAAGAACATTATCGAAAAATAGCGCGGAGATTAAAAAAAGAGACGAGAAAAAAATGAAACTAATCAAATTGAGCCAAGTAGGAAAATATGTTAAATAAATTTTTACACTTATTTTCAGAGGATATTGCCATTGACCTTGGAACTGCTAACTCCGAGGTTTATGTTCGAGGTAGAGGTATTGTTATTCAAGAACCATCAGTGGTAGCTGTCAATCAAAAAACCGGTCAAATTTTGGCGATAGGGGAGGAGGCTAAAAAAATGGTAGGCAGAACGCCGGCTCACATTGTCGCTACCAGACCTTTGAGATCGGGAGTAATTTCTGATTTTGAGGTTACTGAACAAATGCTCAGATATTTTGTTGAAAAAGCTCATAAAAGACGATTTTTAATTAATCCTAGGCCGCGAGTGATTATTGGCATCCCTTGCGGAGTAACCGAGGTGGAAAAAAAGGCAGTGATTGATGCTGGAAAATCAGCTGGTGCCAGAGAAGTTTTTTTGATCGAAGAACCAATGGCAGCTGCTATTGGTGCAAGGTTACCAGTTCAAGAAGCTGGGGGCAATTTCGTTGTTGATATTGGCGGAGGAACAACCGAGGTGGCAATAATTTCTTTGGGCGGAATAGTGCTATCAAAAAGTTTAAGAATAGCTGGAGATAAGCTTAATGAAGATATAATTCAATTTGCCCAAGAGGAATACAAATTACTAATTGGGGAAAGAACTGCCGAAACAATTAAAATTGGAATTGGTTCAGCTTACCCTCTAAAGGAAAGACGACAATTACCCATGCGAGGAAGAAATTTAGTCACCGGTCTTCCCGAAGAGATTTTGGTTTCTGATGAAGACATCAGACGAGCAATGGAAAAATCAGTCAGACAAATTATTACTGAAATTAAAACAGCAGTCGAGGAAACCCCTCCTGAATTGTTAGCTGATGTGATGGCAAATGGAATTTATCTTTCAGGCGGTGGCGCACTTTTGCGAAGCTTAGATGTCTTAGTAGCCAAAGAAACAAAAATTCCAACCAAAATCATTGAAGACCCAATGACTGCCGTAGTTAGGGGAGCGGGAATGGTTTTGGAAAATTTAGATGAATTAGAAGAAGTGTTGGTGGAGACAGAGGAATTGGAACCACCCCATTAAAAATTATGATTACCCGGAAAGGAGTCCAACATATCGCTAAACTGGCCCGACTTGGCTTAACTGAGAAAGAAATAGAGAAATTTCAAAAGGAGCTTTCTTCGATTTTGGATTATATTGAAAAATTGAAAGAAGTTGATATTTCAAAAACGGAACCGACCAGTCATTCCCTTTTGGTTGAAAATGTCATGCGAAGCGATGAGGAAATTAAAAGAGGGCTGGAGAAAAAACTAATGGAGTTGGCGCCGGAAACTAAAGAAGGTTACTTAAAAGTTAAATCAATAACCCGAGCTTTTGCGCAGCAAAAGTGAAGGGTGGAAAAGAGAACCAAGTTCTCTTTGACTCTATGATGGAATTAACTGATTTAACAATTACTCAGGCCCACGAAGGCTTAAAGAAAAAAGAATTTTCGGCTCTGGAACTTTGTCAAGCATATTTAGATAAAATTCGTGAAAAGGATAAAAGTATTCGTGCTTTTTTAACTGTGTTCGATGAAGCTACCGCTTCATCTCTCGCCCTTCGTTCCACTCGGGCAACTGAAGATTTAGCTCTGCAACAAGCCAAAAAAGTTGATGAGATGATTTTGACAGGTAGGGAAATACCAGCTTTGGCTGGGATTCCTTGTGCGATAAAAGATAATATTTTAGTTGAAGATTTGAGATGCACGGCCGGTTCAAAAATTCTCGAAAATTACATTGCACCTTATGATGCTTGGGTTGTAAAAAAACTAAAAGAAAAAACAGCTGTGATTTTAGGCAAAACCAATCTGGATGAATTTGCTATGGGAAGCTCGACCGAGAATTCTGCCTTTGGGCCAACTCATAATCCTCATGATTTAACCCGAGTGCCGGGTGGTTCTTCGGGAGGATCGGCAGCAGCAGTAGCCGCTAATTTATGTCTTTTCGCTTTGGGTTCTGACACCGGTGGCTCGATAAGGCAGCCAGCTTCTTTTTGCGGAATAGTTGGGTTAAAACCTACTTATGGCGCAGTTTCAAGATATGGATTGATTGCTTTCGCCTCCTCTTTAGATCAAATTGGTCCGATAACTAAAACCGTAGAGGATGTCAAAATCGTTTTTGAGGCAATTAAAGGAAAAGATGAAATGGATTCAACCAGCGTTAAGACACCAAAAATTGAAAATTGTAAATTGAAAATTGAAAATTTGCGGATAGGTGTTCCAAAGGAATATTTTATTAAGGGAATTGATCCCGAAGTTGAGGAAATAGTAAAAGAGGCAATAAAGAAATATGAGGAGATGGGAGTAAAAATTGAAGAAGTGAGTTTGCCCCATACTGAATATGCCTTGCCATGTTATTATATAATTGCACCGTCTGAGGCCAGCGCTAATCTAGCCAGATATGATGGAATCAGGTATGGTTATTCGGAAATCCAAAATCCAGAATCCAAATTGTTAGAAGTGTATTTAGAGAGTAGGGAAGAGGGGTTTGGACCAGAAGTGAGGAGAAGAATTATGCTGGGGACTTATGCCCTTTCGGCCGGTTATTATAAGGCATATTATTTAAGAGCTCAAAAAGTGAGAACATTAATTAAAGAAGATTTTGATAAAGTATTTGAAAAAGTTGATGCTCTACTTACTCCGGTCTCTCCCTTCCCGGCTTTCAAAATAGGAGAAAAAATTGACGACCCTCTCTCAATGTATCTTTCTGATATTTACACTGTTTCAGTAAATCTGGCGGGTTTACCAGCCATATCTTTACCATGTGGTAAAGCGGGGAAATTACCGGTCGGCCTTCAAATTATTGGAAAACCATTTGAAGAAGAAAAAATTTTAGAAATCGGAGAAATTTTTGAAAAAGCATGGACCTAGAACAAATAATTTCTTTCATTCTTAATCCGACTTTTTCTGGCTGGTTACTATTTTTCAAAATATTATTTATAGTTTTTAGCCTGCTTTTTTTAGGATTCATTATTTTTGCCTTGGTTAAGACCAGTTGGCTAAAAAGAATGATAATCTGGGATTTGCAGGAGATTTTAACTTATCGACCTTTTGGGGTAACAAAAGTTGTTAAAGATTGGCAAAAGATAAAAGCGGGATTGGAAACCGGAATAGAGTCAGAATATAAATTATCGGTCATTAAGGCAGATAAAATTTTAGATGACACCTTAAACAGAATGGGTTTTGGCGGGGCGAGTTTAGGAGAAAGATTAGAGAAATTGACCATTGCTTCTTTACCAAATCTTGAAGAGATGAAAGCTGCCCATAAAATTCGCAACAATATTATTCACGACCCGGACTACAGATTGCCCTTAGAGGAAGCACAGAAAGCAGTCGCTGCTTACGAAAAGGCCCTGACCGATTTACAAGCCCTTTAAAACGTGTTAAAATATCACAGCGGGGTGGAGGAGTAGTACCTTGCGAGGCCCATAAAATCTTGTGGCCCGGGATGGCAACATTTCGTGGAAAATTCCCTAAACTGCTGGGAACTCCAATTTTTAATAATGTTGGACAATCAGCAACCAAGCCTCCACACCTAATTAGGTGTGGGGGAAGGCTCAGAGACTATAATGGGAGCCCCCACACCAAATTTTGGTGTGGGGGATGGTATAGTCCATTCCATTTGGTAACAAATGGTTAATAATTAAAGAACCTCGAGACCTGAGTGCAATTCTCAGCCCCGCAACA
>CAYXSK010000016.1:0-2058 GCA_964466325.1 uncultured Candidatus Saccharibacteria bacterium
TCAACTTCTAATTTTTCTCCTAAACCCTGACAAGAAGGACAAGCTCCGTAAGGAGAATTAAAGGAGAAAAGCCGAGGTTCTAATTCAGGCAGAGAAATCCCACACTCCTCACAGGCAAAATGCTCTGAAAAGACTTCGTGTTTTGACTTATGACTTATTATTACTATGCCTTTGCCTAATTTTAAAGCTGTTTCTAATGAATCAACCAATCTCGATTTGTCTAATTCTTTGTCCAAAATCAATCTATCAACCACTACTTCGATGTTGTGTTTTTTATACCTGGCCAAACTTTTTTCCAATGCCTCATCGACCCGATAAATAATTCCATCAATTCTCACCCTGACAAATCCGGCTCTCTGAATCTCTTCTAAAATTCCGTGATGCTCACCTTTTTTGCCTCTAATGACTGGTCCCAGAATTGTAATTTCAGTTTTTTTAGGTAATTTCAAAATCTGCTCAGTTATTTGATCAATGGTTTGCCGGGAAACTACTTTTTTACATTTTGGGCAGTGGGGCTTTCCAACTCTGGCAAATAAAAGACGGAGATAATCGTAGATCTCCGTGATGGTGCCAACTGTTGACCTGGGATTATGAGCTGCTTTTCTTTGATCAATGGAAATTGCCGGAGATATTCCCTCAATTGAATCTGCATCTGGCTTATCCATCACTCCCAAAAATTGTCTGGCATAAGCTGATAATGACTCGACATATCTCCTCTGACCTTCAGCATATAAAGTATCAAAAGCCAGGGAACTTTTACCCGAACCCGAAATTCCAGTAATCACCACCAGTTTATTTTTGGGAATATCAACATCGATATTCTTAAGATTATGGACACGAGCCCCTCGAATTTTGATGAAATTTTCTGCCATGGTAGTTTCATATTATACTCCAAATTTCAGAAAGTTTCAATAAGGGGGTAAAATAAGGGTAATGAAGAGGATTTTATTTTGGTTAATTTTAATTATTGTCGCTACCAGTATCGGCGCATTTCTCTTAATCGAAATTGATCGATTTACGAAATCAATCAGTTATCCTTCTCAGTTTGCTTTACCTAAGCGAACCGAATCAATCGAAAAGAAAACAATCACTTTAGTTTTGGTTGGAGATATTATGCTCGACCGAGGAGTAGAATATATGGTTGAGAAACAGGGGGACGGCGATTTTAGGTTTCCATTTCTGAAAATTGCTGATTATCTTAAAAACTCTGACATTGTATTTGGAAATTTGGAAGGACCGATTTCAGATAAAGGAACTAAAGTCGGCAGTATTTATTCTTTTCAAAATGACCCGAAAGTAATTGAAGGATTAAGTTATGCCGGTTTTGACGTCATGTCTCTAGCCAATAATCATGCTTTTGATTATGGAAGAGAAGCTCTGGAAGATTGCTTAACCAGGTTAAGCAACTCCGGAATTAGTTATGTTGGTGCCGGATTTAACAAAGACGAGGCCTATTTCCCAATTATTAAGGAAGTCAATGGCGTGAAAATTGCTTTTTTGGCTTTTACTAACTTGGGTTCGCCTTATTGGGCAGCCACCGAGATTTCTTCGGGTATTGCCTGGGCTGATTGGAATAATCTTGAAGAAATTAAAAAAGATATTGAAAATGCTAAATTAAAATCTGATATTTTAATTGTTTCTCTCCATTCTGGCAAAGAATATCAAAAAACGCCTGCTCAATTTCAAACTGAATTTTCTAAAATGGCGATTGATGCCGGCGCCGATTTGGTATTTGGCCATCATCCCCACATCGTTCAAAAAAATGAAAAATACCAGGCAGGCTATATTTTTTACAGCTTAGGAAATTTTGTTTTTGACCAAAGCTTTTCAGAAGAAACAACAGAAGGTCAAATATTAAAAGTTTTAATTGAAAATAAAAAAATAAAAGAGATTATTCCAATAAATATTAAAATCAATAATTCTTTTCAGCCCGAGATTTATGAAAAAACTAATGAATTACCACTAGCTAAAGTTTATCTCTCTTCTGATAAACTAGAACAGGGAGATACCCTTTTAATTAAGATCCCCAATGGCTCTAAAAATAAAATTGTTGGGGAG